>CACYCJ010000181.1 GCA_902772925.1 uncultured Lachnospiraceae bacterium | reverse complement strand
GGTCTCCGGGTACATCTGCGCGAAGCGTTCCGCGATTTCTTTTGTATGATCTGTTCCGCCATCGTCTATCACGATCACTTCACATCTATCATAAACTCCTGCCTGCGTAAACGGTGTAAGACACTCTTCAATATATTTTTCGACGTTATATGCTGCAATTGAAACCGTCAATACTTTATGCTGCAATAACATCACACTCCAAATACTATATTCTCAGTCAAAAGAGATTTTTGCCATAATGATCCATTATTTAGGCAGACTTCCTTTTGCATTTTTGATTTTCCGGCGTATATGCAATAACCGGCATGTCGCACTTAGCCCGCAAAAACGCAGCATAAAGTTCACAGCTTTTTGCTTTACTGTTGCGGGATAGCGGCAGAAGAAAGGAGCTTCCTGCCTCAGATATTCTTTTATTTCTTTTTGGTCATTTCTTTCCAATGCGTCAACGTTTATAAGTACTGTATAATACGCCGTCGCCATGTTATTACATAACAATGTTTTTAAAGGATCATGTAAATCGGAATTGTTTTCAATATATTCAATTTGCCTCTTATTTACTGTTATGCGGTCTTTTAGCAATTCCAGACTGTTTTCCCTGCTAACGGCTCCATACCATTTTCGATAAGCATACAAGCACGCGGAAAGCACTATTACTTTTTGGGCGCGCAGAATAACTCTATAAACAACATCAACATCCTCATGGTATCGTACATCTTGTGGAAAACGCAGTACCTCCGGCCAATTCCATAATGATCTTCTATAAGCATAAATCACGCTATACCATGGATACTCCGGATCATCTGTTAAGGCATCTTTTAAAAACAATTCTCCTGACGAATATTGCTTTTTCATTTTATCAGTTGATTGGAAATGCAAGTATGAATTCTTCATGCTATAATCATAGACAAAAGCATAATTGAATTTCACTATATCCGCGTTTCCTCCATCTATATCAATACAAGAAAGCACATTATCTGAAATCCAATAATCATCTGCGTCTAAAAAAACAATATATTCGCCGCTTGCAATCTCAATTCCCTTGTTTCTTGCAACTGAAACACCTTGGCAATTCTGATGAATCACCGCCACTCTTCTATCTTTTATGGCATACTCGTCACATATTTCTCCAGATAAATCTTCGCTTCCATCATCCACCAACACCAGTTCCAAATCATTAACGTCTTGCGATAGAAC
The DNA here is from genome assembly GCA_902772925.1 of uncultured Lachnospiraceae bacterium. GTDB lineage: Bacteria > Bacillota > Clostridia > Lachnospirales > Lachnospiraceae > Eubacterium_Q. Next base: position 1,210 of record CACYCJ010000181.1, on the reverse strand, counting down.
GCTTTCTACGCATTGCCGTAGATACGGCTCAGCATTATGAACAGGTACAACAATACTGTATTTCATTATGTCTTTAAAACTTTAAGAGCAAAAGAAACAGGGAATACTCTTAGAAAACTGATTGCAAGCATAACTTTCGGTCTCCCCTTATTCATTTTTTTATACAGGCACTCTCTGTTGTATAAAAAAAACTGATTGTATTCGTTCGACTTCTGAGAGGATTTCAGGTATTTTAGATAAGAGGAGGAATACCTTGCTGCCAAATAATAATTTATCGTTTTTTTGTCCAGTATTCCTTCTGCATCATCAGCGCCGTTAAAACTGTTCAACGCAGCTGTATATGCATCATTTCCAAAATATTTCAGGCCATTTGTCGCCGATCCCATCCTGAGCTTATAAACAAAACATATTCTATCATAATATACCGAAGTATTGGCCTGCAAGGACACTCTTCTTAAAAAATCGAAGTCCTCTCCGATTTTAACTCCTTCCGTAAATGCAATGTTCTTTTCAACGAGAAAAGCCCTGTTGATAATCACACTACATATATGCAGAAACAGTAATCCTCTATAGAAGAGATCTGCGCACTGCTCATTCTTAAACTTTTTCTCATTCAGACGATGATTCACATAATAAGTCTCATGTCCATTTGTGTCTATCATTTTATAAGCAAACGAAATAAGATCACAATCCCTGTTGGCCAGTATTTTTTCTTTGAAATACTGTATACTTCCATCTGTTACTTCATCATCGGAGTCGAGAAAATATATATACTTCCCTTGTGCCTTTGATATTCCTTCATTCCGGGATGCGGAGACACCTCTATTTTCTCTCGTAATGTATCGTATGTTTTGAAACCTGTTTATGTTTTGCTTGATTATACTCAGGGTATCATCTTTTGATCCATCATCTATAAACACTATTTCACAATGATCTAAATTTTCTCTTGCCAGCATATCAATTGTTTGCTGCATAAAATTGCCCGCGTTATAACAAGGAATAATTATACTTAGAAGCAGATCCATATACCACACCTTTTTCCTGCCTCAGGGATCCCGCATCACCGTCTTAAACATATACTCCCGCAGCCAGTTTGGCATGACAGATGATGCTGTCCGCAAAAGCACACTCTTCAGATACTGCTGCTGATTTACAAAGCCAGTATCTTTCATATACTTAAATAATGCATTCTGACTCTGAGCATATCTCC
>CACYCJ010000180.1 GCA_902772925.1 uncultured Lachnospiraceae bacterium | reverse complement strand
ATTATTATCATAGTCCTTCTTATTTACGGGAACTTCAAAATGATTTTTTTCGAGCCTTTTCAGATATACGGTGGAATCTATAAAAAGGACGAGTGAGAGCAGAAAAAGCGGAATAGACACATAACTTGATACGAAAACAAATACTATTATATAATCGATCCATGATGATGCCGGATCATCAAAAAACAGTATCATTATAAGTGAAATCAGCATCAGACATGCAGTGATAATCAGGATGATCCTGCATGCTTTATTAAATTTTTTATCATATTTGATTTTAGTGTTCATGGTTTATACTTCCTCGGAAATTCATTAGTGTCACCTTTTCTTAGAATTCATCCAGCTCGATAACCGAAAATGCGCCGCCCTCCGGCTCGGATTTGAGAATCAGCTTTTCGCCGGTCACAGGGTGAGGAAGCTCAATTCTTGAGGAGTAGAGCGCAATTCCTTTTTCCATGTTCTGTTTTTGGTTCGGTCTTGGTCCTCTCTGAGCTTTTTTACCTTTTTGATTATTTTGTTTTCCGGCTTTCAGTTTGCCGTATTTGGGATCTCCGTAAACAGGAGTTCCGTGTGCGGCCATCTGGCACCTTATCTGATGGTGCCTGCCTGTAATAAGGTTTATGAGCACGTACGAAAGAATGCCGTTATCAGTCTCAAATTCATCCAAAAGCTCGTATTCCAAAATGGCTTTTTTTGTTCCTTTGGCAGAGGGGGCTGATATGGCAGCCACATTATTCTTTTTATCAAAGGTCATGTAATCCTCGTACTTTCCGGACTCATCCTTTAGTTCACCGGAAAGGACTGCCTGGTAGTATTTTTTGATCTCGCCCTTTTGGAGAAGGTCAGTAAGCTTAGCTGCAGTGCTTTCATCCTTTGCAAGCAGAACGATGCCGCCGACCGGCTTATCAAGTCTGTTAATGATGGCGGCATATGGTTCGGTGTCAGAGTCTGAATTGTCAAAAAGGTAATTTTTAACTCCGGAAACAATGTCCTCATCATTAGATCTGTCACTTTGAGAGGGGACACCGGGTGGCTTGACCACTGCAATCATATATTTATCTTCGTATAATACTTCTAACTTCTTTTTCATGTGATTATTACCTTTTAATTCTGATTTAAAAATGTCTTTAAATGATACTTATCATTTGAACTTGTTTACAAAGTCTGCCAGCGGCTGAATTACATCAGAAAAATCCTGAATACTTTGATTAAGCGAGTCAAAATCTATATTTTCAATGTAGCTTATGGACTTATTTACGGATTCCGTATTTGTAACAACGAGATCATCCACATTTTGAACCATTTTGTCGATATCTTCAATTGATTTTTCGGCCATATCGATAGTGTCATTTACTTCATTTATCGTGGCATCGACTGACTTTATGGTGTTGACGATCTTGGGCACGGTTATAAGTAGTGCGACTGTAATCACAGCAGTAAGAATGACCAGACATATCATTATAACTCTGCTGTTTCGTGCAGCAGCCTTCTGGTCTTTGACAAGCTCCATGAGAAGCTCGTTGTCGGATTTTGTACTCATTTATTTTCCTCCCTTTGCTCTTAAAAGTCTTTTGTTTCTTTTCCAATATACTTCTAAGCAAAATTATACTTCCATTCAAAAAAAGCGTCAATCAGACTCTGTATCGGTTAAAGAATTCACATTGCAGGTATAACTTTCGGGATAATGAAGGATAGTGAAAAAATAATCGGAAATTATGGCAATTACAGGAGTATACTGTTATATTATATAGGTGAATAGTTTGGCATACCCCGGATATCATCCGAGGAATCATCGATTATCAGAGATGTTTACCGACATTATTCAGAGGAGTGTCAGTGATGAAAAAAGCAATACTTATCTTTGAAACAGGAACGCCGGGCAAAAAATATGACGATGATTATCAGGAAGTGCTGGCCGGAGACAGAAAGTACGATGATAAGGGAGAAAGAATCTTCGAATGATATATATCCGTGACTGATAATGGAGCAGCATGAAAAACAAATAATAAAATATTAAATGGGGCAGACATGGCAACAAAAGGACTATTAAAGGAAAAAAGCGAAAACAAGTTAAAGGAACCGAAAATGTACAGAGTTATCATGCTGAATGATGACTTTACATCTATGGAGTTTGTTGTGGAAGTACTAGTGGATATATTTCATAAAGATGAGATAACTGCAGAACAGATCATGATGCGGGTTCATAAAGGCGGCAGGGCAACTGTCGGCATCTATCCTTATGATATAGCTGTGACAAAAACAACCAAGGCAATGGATAGGGCGAAAGAGCAGGGCTATCCTTTTCGAATGCTGGTAGAGGAGGAAAGTTAAGTGAAACCGTCCGAAAGATTATCCACAGCTATAGAAACGGCAATTACATACAGCGTACATCAGAAGTATGAATATGTTACTCCGGAAACAATCCTTCTTTTCATCTGTAAGGATGAGATTTTTTCGAATGCATTTTCGGGATGTGATGGTGATATAAGCGAGCTTGAAAATGACCTGCTTCAGTATATGGAAAAATACCTGGAAAAGAGCTCCGGGGGATCCGTTGAATTATCTGTTTCGGTGGCAAAGATTTTTGCCCTGAGTGAGCAGTCAGCAATCAATTCGGGTGCTGAAGAAATTCGTATCAGCCATCTTGTACATGCGCTTTTTAAGTTAGAGAACAGCTATGCTGTCTACTATATTCAAAAGCAGGATATAAGCAAAGTGGATCTGCTTCGTGCATTGACTGAATATGAAGAGGAGGATAATGAAGCAGAGTCGGATTCCGAAACCGGAAAAAGAAAAGCTTATAATGCATTCGACACAGAGAATGATAACAAAGAATATGATGAAGAATATGATGAGGATGATGCCGACAAGGATGAAGGTCATTCCGGTACCAAAACAAAGAGTGGAATATCAGATTATGCCCCCTGCCTTAATGATACATTGGTAAATGAGAAGCCTCTGATCGGGAGAGAAGCAGAGATAGAGCGTACGATTCAGGTATTATGCAGAAAAGAGAAGAATAATCCGCTTCACATCGGCGAACCGGGTGTCGGTAAAACGGCGATCACATACGGATTAGTCAGAAGGATTAAAGAGGGTGATGTCCCGGAAGAGCTAAAAGACAGTCGCGTTTATGCGCTTGATCTGGGAAGCCTGCTTGCAGGGACCAAGTATAGGGGAGAGTTCGAAAAGCGTTTTAAGAAGGTCCTGAGTACTCTTGAAAAAGAAGAAAGCCCGATACTTTTTTTGGATGAGATACATAATATTTCCGGTGCAGGTGCCGTTGAAGGCGGGTCGCTTGATGCTGCGAATCTGATCAAATCACATTTGGCAGCAGGACACATTCGATTTATAGGTGCTACTACATTTGAGGAATATAAGAAGTATTTTGAAAGGGATAAGAGCTTAGTCAGAAGATTTCAGAATATCGAGGTTAAGGAACCGACCATAGAGGAAACCGTTAAAATCCTGAAAGGAATCCGGGGTGATTACGAGACCTTTCATGAGGTGCTGTACAGTGATGAGGTTCTGGAATACATTGTCACAATGAGTGCGAAGCATATAAGAGAGCGATTTCTTCCGGACAAGGCCATTGATCTTTTGGATGAAGCAGGGGTATATCGAAAGCTGCATCCGACTTCAGATCACATGGTTGGGAAGGATGTGGTTAATACCGTCCTTACGGGAATCTGCCGTGTTCCTGTGGAGCAGGTGGATGCGGATGATCTGACCGGGCTTGAAACATTGGAGGACAGGCTTCTTAAAAATATTTACGGTCAGAAGGAGGCAGTATCGCAGGTTGTCAATGCGATTAAGTTTTCAAAAGCGGGGCTTCTGGAAGAGGATAAGCCACTGGCGAGTCTGCTGTTTGTAGGTCCCACCGGGGTCGGTAAAACGGAAATTGCGAGATGTCTTGCAAAGGAGCTTGGAATAAAGCTGGTCCGTTTTGATATGAGTGAATACGGAGAGAAGCATACGGTGGCAAAGTTGATCGGTGCTCCTGCCGGTTATGTGGGTTATGAAGAGGGCGGCCTTTTAACGGAAGAAATCCGTAAGTACCCGTCATGCGTGCTGCTTCTGGATGAAATTGAAAAGGCGCATGCCGACATTTACGGAGTTCTGCTTCAGGTTATGGATTACGCAACACTTACGGATAATCAGGGCAGGAAAGCTGATTTCAGAAATGTGATCCTGATAATGACTTCAAATGCAGGTGCAAATCGACTCGGTAAACAGGGAATAGGCTTCGGGAGTACAAACGCGGATCAAAGCGTCCTGAAGGAAGAAATTAAGAATACATTTCAGCCTGAGTTTCGTAACCGCCTTAACCGCATTGTTATGTTTTCTGCCATGGATGATGAAATGGGCAGGATGGTTGTGGAAAAGAAGCTTCGCGAGCTGACGGAAATGCTCGGTAAGAAAAATATCATTTTCTCGGCAGATGATGCTGCGAAGACTCTGATCGCTGAAAAGGGAATCAGCGTGGAATTCGGAGCAAGAGAGGTTGACAGGGTAATCCGAAATGAGATCAAACCGCTTCTGGTCGATGACATATTGTTCGGTTCACTTGCAGACGGCGGCAGTCTAACACTTTCGGCTAAGGATAAAGATTTTGTCGTTAAAATTGAGAAGTAAAAATTGGCTTATAGAGCCGGTGGGGAGAGTTTAAGATGAAAAGTAATTTGAAGAAATGCATTGTTATGATGTTGTCTTTAATGATGATTGTTTCGTGCTTCAGGATCGGTACATTTTCGGTCTTGGCTGATGAAGTATCAGAGGTTACATTCGAAGAAGAAACTAATGAATTGCAGGAGGATGAAGAGAATCTGGGAAGGACCAAGATTGACGGCGGTTCCAACGGTGGAGTGACATGGAAATTCTATGATGATGGCTTTCTTGATGTTACGGTAACCGGAGATATGGTACATAAGCCGGGGCATGATCCCGAAACCGGAAAATTCTATTACTGGCCTTGGGCCAACCATCTCACTAAGATTACTTCGGCCGAAGTTACCGGAGGCGGAATGAAATATGCCAATTATATGTTTTATAACTGTGATAGTCTTGTAAAGGTTGACTTCAGTAATTTTGACACGAGCACGGTTGAGAATATATCTTGCATGTTCCTGGGCTGTCTGTCGTTGAAAGAGTTTGATTGTCGCGATTTGAATGTTGAAAATGTCACCGATATGAGTGGAATGTTTGGAATGTCTTCCGTGGAAAAGGTCAATATGAGCGGAATGAATTTCAAGAGTCTTAAATCAATGGGCTATATGTTTGAAAACTGTAACAAACTGGAAAACGTGGATTTAACCGGAGTAAATACAAGCAAGGTGGACACATTTTGCGGGATGTTTTCAGGATGTACATCTATCAAAAGCATTGATCTGAGTTCACTGGATACGGGTAATAATGTATCCATGGTTAAAATGTTTGAAAACTGTGTTTCTCTTGAGAGTGTCAATTTAAGCGGCTTTGATACGAAACTTGTAATGGGAATGAGCGAAATGTTTATTAACTGTAAATCGCTCAAAAGCGTTGATATGAGCAGCTTTGATCTCAGTGGTCTTGTGATAGATTTCGGAAATTATCCGACTGAAAATGTGTTTAAGGGATGTGACAGCCTTCAGACCATCAAAACGCCGAAGGTCATTCAGGAAGAAGAGGATTTCTCTATAGAGCTTCCTGCAATATTCATTAACGAAAACGGTGAATACAGAGGCTTCATGATCGATGAAAATGATACATATTACAGATGGAAAGAGCCGGTAAATGATGTAAAGCTGGATAAAGCATCTGTAAATATGGATGTAGGAAGTACGGTTAAGCTTAAGGCATCTGTCATTCCTTCAAATGCCACATTGAAAACCTTGAGATGGAAGAGCAGTAATCCCAAGATTGCCACGGTAGACAGTAAAGGAAATGTAAAAGGAATATCCGCGGGTAATGCTACCATAACTGTTATAACCGTTGACGGCTCAAGAAAAGCATATTGCAAGGTGACCGTTGAGGATAAGCCTGTAGAAATGTACCGGCTTTATAATCCGAATTCCGGAGAACATTTCTATACCGGAAACAGGGCTGAGATAAATAAAATTGTTGATGCGGGCTGGAAGAATGAAGGCGTTGCATGGAAGGCTCCGAAGAAATCCAAGACACCCGTTTACAGACTCTACAACCCGAATGCGGGCGATCATCACTATACCATGAGCAGATCAGAGAAAGAAAATCTGATAAAAGCAGGCTGGAAGGATGAAGGAATAGGCTGGTATTCGGACGATGCAAAGGGCGTTGCACTTCAGCGACTTTATAATCCCAATGCAAAGGCAGGATCGCATCACTATACCACAAGCATCGCAGAGAAGGAT
>CACYCJ010000179.1 GCA_902772925.1 uncultured Lachnospiraceae bacterium | reverse complement strand
TGCGGCACCCCACTGGATACAGTCAACCTGTTTGCCGTATTCCTTTGCGTGTCCGAAGGGTATTTCACCGTTTGGCGGCTGCATTCGATTTTGCTGCGGCGCATTTGCGGATGAACCGAATAGTCCTCCGAATGCGGCAAACGGGTTCATCATACTGTTTATCTGAGCAAGGCCGTTGTTGGCATCGTAATATTCGATGCCCTCAAAATCAACTCCCCCGAGAACGGTTATATCTTTTCCGTTTTTATTTCCCCTGTATCTGACCATAATGCCCTTGCAGGCGGCATTAGCAATCTCAATCCGAACATTAATATTTACGGTATGGGATCTGAAAAATGCAATGTGGCGGCCGACGGCGCCCTGAGGGTTCCTGCCGTATTCGCTGGGAAGAGTAGCATTTGCGACGGGAGTCAGCCTGCAGCCTGCAACAGCCGAAGCATATTGATAAAGATATATGTGTGGCTCGATAAAATCCCTGAGACCCGACTGAATGGTGCTCGGAAGGCTTTTTAAGGTATTTCTTACCATGGCATTCTGATAATCCTCATACATTTCCTTCGAAGAGGAAAGAATGATCACCTGACCGTCGGGACTTACTGCCGATGTACCGATTATCATGGGTACATGATCCGACTGCCACCGCTGTGTAATGCTTGCGGAAGTAATGTATTTATCCGGAACCATGGCAGAGCCGACATTAATACCCTCGGGAGAGATAAATGCCGTTTTGCCCGGATCCTTAGGCTTTTCATTCTGACCGTATGATATGTGAAGCTTGCAGCCGCAATGAGGGCAGACTGCAAAGGTTGCGTCCTTTTCTACATTTAATGACGATCCGCATTGCGGACATAAATATGCTTTAATCTCCATGGCAACCTCCTGTCTCGTTGATCAAACAATGCTTTTCACTTCTGACTTGATTATATATTTGATCTTAATAATTATCAATCGCACATTTACATATGTGACACGGCACGTTCAAGGAGGAACCCGTGCGAAGCATGGTAGGATGTCCTTGGACAGACGGGTACACTGTCGCGTGTTTACAAAACAGGCAAAAAGTAGTAAAAAGATTTTAGAGCGAGTAAAGGATTTGGTAAAGGAAGGCTGTGTTTTTCATCAGCAAGACCATAAGTATTGATGATGTTTATAATTGTGATGTTGTATATAATGTTTTTCGCCGTGCTTCAGATGAAAATGTTCGTTATAATAAAGCAACCTTGAATTATGTGGGAGGGAAGTTTTTTACGGTACCCGATAATCTGTATACAGACTGGGAAGAACTTATAGATTATATGGATGAACATAAAAAAACGGTTTCCAGGGATGAACATAGATTAACCGGTAACATTTTTAAGGACTGTAGACAAAGCCGGTTGTGGTAAATCACACCGGTTTTTTCTGCCTCGAAATGCAAAAGCAATAATTCGGTCCGTTTTTACCTGAAATTATTGCTTTTTAGGAATTTACAACGCTTGGTAAATTTTAAAAAGCAATAATTTGGTCCGTTTTTACCTATAATTATTGCTTTTTAGGGCTTTACAACGTTTGGCGCAATGCAAAAAGCAATAAATCAGCCTGTTTCGAGCAGAATTTATTGCTTTTTCGGATAAAACATTGCTGTCTGACTCAAAAAAGCAATAAATCAGCCTGTTTTGAGCAGAATTTATTGCTTTTTCGGATAAAACATTGCTGCCTGAAGCAAAAAAGCAATAAATCAGTCTGTTTTGTGCAGAATTTATTGCTTTTTCGAATTATACATCGCGCTGAACAACACAAAAAGCAATAATTATCCTTGTATAATATAATTTGCAGATAACCATTGACTATCCTTAAAATCAGAAGTAGATTTAATGTATTTAAGTGAGCCCCATGCGCCATACAATGTTACAAATGAACAACAGTTAATATCCAAAAAAAATACACTCAACGGGTTTTCTGTTGAAAGAAAGATTTCGATATGAATAACAAAGGCATAAGTTTCTACGCCTGCTCGTCCTACTATCAGCTTCTGATAACTCTTCAGAAGGCTTGTGTTTACGGGCAGACGGTAGATATTGTTCTCGAGGAACACGGACTGGAAACTGCGGCTGAACTTGCAAAGAAGCTTAGCGGAAGCAAGGAACTGAATGTAAGAAATGTATTTGCCTGTCCGGATCATCCGGATATGGATCCTTACAGGGATTATCTTATCCTTTCAGATAAGGATAAATGCGACGAACTGGTTTCATATGTTCGGGAAATTACCTCGGGCGTGGACTTTAGAGAATACAATGATATAAATGTGTTCTGGGATCTCGGCTTTGTGGGAACCTGTCTGAACATATGTAAAATTCCTTATACGCTTCACGAGGATAGTCTGAATTCCTATCAGCATATCAAGGGTGTACGGACGAATTATGAGTACATTTATGACAGAAGCGGAAATGAATTCCTCAGGAGAAAGGAAGGAAAAGAGGGAGTTATTCCCTTTGGCTTCTCTGATTATTGCAATGCGGTCGAGGTTAATTGCAAGGACGGCATTGAGATAGATGATCCGGAGGTTTTGTTAAAGCTCAGGGAGGTTCCGAGAAAGGATATCGAAGACAGGCTGACGGAAGAAGATCGGCGCAATATATTTGAGGCATTTTTCGGCGGCCGCGAAAAGCCTGATTCAGACGATAAGGATCAAAAAGACCGCTTCCTGCTTCTGACCGAGCCCTTCGCGAAAACCGGAAGACTTGAAAATGAGGAGCAGCAGATTGCTCTGTACAAGAGAATAGTTGATGAGTATTCGGACGGGGCGGAGCTTGTTATAAAGGCGCATCCCAGAGATGATCTTGATTATAAGGAAGTGTTCCCTGATGCATTGATATTTGAGAAAAATGTGCCGATGGAAGTGATGAATTATGACAATTCCGTGCGGTTCAAACGCGCATTGACGGTAACATCATCAGTGCTTCAAAACATTATAAATGCAGATGATAAAATCTTTCTCGGCAGAGAATATCTGGATGAATTTCGGGAATCACTAACGAGAGAATTATAAATCAAAGAAAATATTGATAGTAAATATAAAAATTAATAAACAAGAAAAAATATAAAAATATAAAAAAATGACATAATAAGGAGGCATAACATTATGAAGATAGCAGGAATAATACCGGCAAGATACGAATCAAGCCGTTTCCCGGGTAAACCCCTGGCGCTGATCGCGGGAAAGCCCATGATCTGGTGGGTGTATAAGCAGGTGGAAAAGGTAAATGAATTTGATGAGATAACGGTGGCTACGGACAGCAGTCTCATTTTCGATAAATGCAATGAGTTTGGTCTTAAGGCTGTAATGACGGCTTCCACACATCAGACCGGAACCGACAGGCTCGGTGAGGTTGCGAGCATGAGCGACGCTGATTATTTCGTGAACATTCAGGGCGATGAGCCGCTTATCGAGCCGGACATTATCCGTTCGGTGATAGATTATAAAATAAAAAATCCGGAGGTTGAGATAATCAACACAATGACTCCTCTGGACGAAAGTGAGGATCCTGCCGCTACTAACATTGTGCTCTGCGCGGCAGCTGAAAACGGTGATCTTCTCTATCTTTCGAGAGCAGCAATTCCCTGCTCGAAGAAGGGCGAAAAGATAGCTTATAAAAGACATATGGGCCTCTATGGAATGACAAAGGAGGCGCTTGCCTTTTACTCGAAAACAGAGCGTGGTTATATAGAAAAAATCGAGGATATAGAAATGTTCCGCTTCCTTGAAAACGGTTGGAGGATCAAGATCATTGAGGTGGTATCTGACAGCGTCGGAGTGGATCTTCCCGAGGATATACAAAAAGTGGAAGCCATAATGAAAAAACGCGGCATAATGTGATAAAGGAACAAATGCGATGATCAAGGTTTCGGTACTGATACCGGCGTACAATGTGGCGCCATACATAAGAGAATGTATAGACAGTGTTTTGAATCAGACCCTGAAGGAGGTTGAGGTGATCTGCGTAGATGATGCTTCAACCGATGAAACACTGAGTATACTTAAGGAATATGAGAAAAAGGACAACAGAGTCCGGGTGCTTTGCCATGAGGTAAATAAGGGGCAGTCCTGCGGAAGGAATCTCGCTCTGAAATACGCAGCCGGCGAATATGTTTACATGCTTGATGCGGATGATTTTATCGAATGTGACGCACTGGAAAAACTGTATGACATTTGTAAAAAGGATAGCCTTGACCTTGTAGGCTTTGAGACCGTTCAGTTTTTTGAGGATGAAAATCTCGGCAATACAATGCCTGCCAAAATGATCTCCTACAGTGAAACAGAGGTAATGGACGGAAGAAGCGCATTATGCTACACAATGGAAACGGAATCCTTTTCACTCAGTACGCCTACGTACTATATGAGGCGAGGATATCTTACGGATAACGGGATAAGCTTCGTCGAAGGTATACTGCATGAGGATGTGGGATATCTGTTTGAGCTTATGGTAAGAGCGGAGCGTGTCCGTTTTCTTCCGGAAAAATTCTTCCACAGAAGAGTGCGTAAAAAGTCCACCATGACCGGCGGATTCACCGCAAAAAACATAGAGGGATATATAAAGAGTTATCTGAAGAGCTTTGAGCTTGAGGACTTTTTAAGGCCTTATACGGATTCGGATGAAGGCTTTCGTGAAGCTGTAAACAAATGGCGCCGCGATATCTTCGGTCGGATCAGACAGCTGTATTACAGCTCCGAAGAGACGATATACTATGAGACAGGCGAAAATGTTCCGGAAGGTCCGGATACGGAAAAAAACGGGCGAAGCAAAGAAACTGCAGTCAGCAGTACAGAGGAAGTCCGGAGACTGTTTGAAACCATAAAGCTGATCGAACCCGGGAAAGCAATGGGGTCGGAAGTCTTCGGAGAAAATCTAAATGAATATCTTCGGAACGGTGATTCCGGAAATACAGAAAATGATAATTCGGAAACCGGTGCTTTGCATTTTGAAAAAGGCATCTACATTTGCGGCGAAGGTCAGTATGCGGCAAGAGCC
>CACYCJ010000178.1 GCA_902772925.1 uncultured Lachnospiraceae bacterium | reverse complement strand
CTTCTCAAATGTGCCCACACTCCTTTCGGATCATTACGGAATGGGAAGCATAAGTGCCATACATGGTATAACACTTTCAGCATGGGCATTTGCCGGACTTTCCGGAAACCAGCTTGCAACCTTTATAGTTAATCATACAGGACAGTTTATAGAGCATGGAACAGATGCAGCAGGAAAGGCTATCATGGTTAATCCCGAAGGCTATCAGAATGTGCTCTATGCAACAGGAGCTCTTTACGTAATAGCACTCCTTGTATGTACCCTTCTTGTTAAACCCAGCGGTAAGGCTGCTGAAGAAAAGGCTGCCGCAAAAAATGCATAACAGCATTAAGTTGAATATATAAATAAAAATGCCGTCGGAGTATTTCCGGCGGTATTTTTTGTTGTTATAATTCCGATAAAGTGATAAAATTATCTATCTATATGTATGTGTTTTCATTGCATGTTTTCGGCATGTGAAGAATGTATGAGGTAATCTATGAGTTCATCAAAAAAGAAAACGATAATGATATCAGTGGTGGTGCTTGTTTGCATACTGCTAAACATTTCCCTTGGCTTCGCAACAGAGTTTTTAAAGCTCGGACTATTCATGGATACGATAGGTACAATGCTGACATCGGCGCTGTGCGGAAGCGTGCCCGGTATTTTTGTCGCAATTGTGACAAATTTTGTACTTGGTCTCAGTGATAACATTTTCTTTTATTACGGTCTCATAAATGTACTCATAGCTCTCATCACTTCCTTTGTATTCAGAAAGTTTCAAAAGATTAAGGTTGTTCATTTGATCGGCCTTCTGTTTGCGATAACCCTTATTGCAACCGTAATAACCGATATATTTATCAATAATGTAACCGGCTTTAATCTTGACAGGGAATACAGTACCATCGTATTTGCCATTTTCAACAGGCTTCCCTTTCAGGGCCCGATATCAATCTTCATATCCATTTTCCTGACTGAGCTTTTGGATAAGTCGATCTCTATCGCTATATCTTATGCACTAATAAAGATAATACCCGAAAAGATCAGGGAGGATCTGTATTTTACGGGTTGGAAGCAAACTCCCATAGAATACGACGAGGCTGTAAAGCTTGAGAGGGGCTCCGGCAAATTCGGATCGCTTAAAAGTAAGATTACAACGCTGATGACCTTTGCTGCAGTGTTCCTCGGGATTATCGCTACTATCATCAGCATGGTCCTTTTCAGAAAATATACGATCGATCAGCATTCCGATATAGCAAACGGTGTAGCAGCCTATGTTGCCGAGATAGTGGATGGTGATAAGGTTGATGAATATCTGGAGAAGGGCGAGGCTGCGCCGGGCTATAAAGAAATAGAAAAGCTGATGTACAGCGTGAAGGAAACCTCAAAGGATATAGAATATGTATATGTTTACCAGATAAAAGAGGACGGCTGCCATGTTGTATTCGACCTGGATACGGAGGAGGTCGAGGGAGGAAACCCGGGAGACTTGATAGAATTTGATGAGGCGTTTCTGCCGTTTCTTCCTAAGCTTCTTGCGGGAGAGGAGATAGATCCTATCATCTCTGATGAAACCTTCGGCTGGCTGCTTACTGTTTATAAACCGGTCTATGATTCAAATGGTGAATGCGTATGTTATGCCTGCGTGGATGTATCAATGAGAACTCTTAATGTTTACGAGAGAGATTTCCTTATAAAGCTGCTCGCAATCTACACCGGATTTTTCATTTTCATACTGTCCATCAGTATATGGTTTGCAAGATATCACATTATCTATCCCGTTGATTCCATGTCAAAAGCAGCTTCAGAATTTGCTTATGACTCAAATGAATCAAGACAGGAAAATGTGAACCTTATCTCGAGCCTTGATATCCATACCGGAGATGAGATTGAAAAGCTTTATTACTCATTGTTACAGACTACTGATGAAAACTTTATCAATTATGTTGAACTGAATCGAAAAACTGAGGCAATGGACCGCCTTCAGAAGGGACTTATCATCGTTCTTGCGGATATGGTGGAGAACAGAGACGAGTCAACCGGCGATCATGTAAGAAAGACAGCGGCATATACAAGAGTCATTATGGAATCCCTTAAGAAGAAGGGGTACTATACAGATCAGCTGACTGACGCATATATGGATGATGTGGAAAGATCCGCACCTCTTCACGATGTCGGAAAGATTCAGATACCGGATGCTATTTTGAATAAGCCCGGTAAGCTTACTGACATGGAATATGATATCATGAAGACTCATACCACGAGAGGTCAGGCTATCATTGAACAGGTTATTCAGTCTCTTCCCGAGTCCGAGTATCTTGAGGAGGCTAAGAATATTTCCGGCGGTCATCATGAAAAATGGAACGGTACCGGTTATCCCAAGGGACTTGCGGGTGAGGATATACCTCTTTCGGCAAGGATCATGGCTGTTGCCGATGTATTTGATGCCCTTGTATCCGTGAGATGCTATAAGAGAGCATTTACCTTTGATGAGGCAATGAACATAATTAAAAAGGATGCGGGTACTCACTTTGATCCGAAGGTCGCAGAGGCTTTTATCGATGCATCTGATGAAGTAAAGAAGATACTTGATTATTATACAGAACTGAGGGAAACGGATAACACCGACGAGAAGAAGGATTAAAACAACCGGGTAATTATATATGTTGAACTATGATATTATCATTGCAGGCAGCGGATGCTCCGGACTTTACGCGGCGTACCGGCTTCCCAGAGATAAAAAAATACTCATTATAACAAAAAGAGATCTCAGGACAAATGATTCATTTCTCGCCCAGGGTGGTATGTGTGTGCTTAAATCCGAGGAGGATTACGAAAGCTACTATGAGGATACCATGAAGGCGGGGCACTATGAAAATGATCCGGTGTCTGTTGAGCTTATGATCAGAACCTCACCGAGGATTTTGAAGGATCTTCTGGAATGCGGCGCCACATTTGCGAAAAATCCGGACGGGAGCCTTGATTATACCAGGGAAGGCGGACATTCGGGAAACAGGATCGTATATCATAAGGATGTAACGGGAAAAGAGATTACGAGCCACCTGCTTGAAGCCGTAATGAAACAGGATAATGTTACATTTATGGAATTTACGAAGCTGATAGATATCATTGAAAAGGATAATGAGTGCTACGGCGCGGTTATCCGTAAATCCGCAGATACCGTTATCTATAGAGGCGGACGAAAGATCAGTGCTGAAGAAGCGGGCTTTGAAAGTGCTGTAGGAACAGGGATTGATGCACTCGAAATACTTAAGGCGACCGTGGTCATTCTTGCTACAGGTGGTATCGGCGGTCTTTACAGACATTCCACAAATTTCAGGCACCTTACGGGTGATTCATTGGCTATTGCACTTAAGCATGGAATCGAGATACAGGACATAAATTATGTTCAGATACACCCCACGACATTTTATTCCGACAGGGAAGAGGACAGAAGCTTCCTTATTTCGGAGTCAGTAAGGGGCGAGGGTGCAAAGCTTTATAACAAGGATATGGAACGCTTTGTGGATGAGCTTATCCCCAGGGATCTGCTTACTGCGGCTATAAGGCAGGAGATGCAGAAGGATGGGACAGAGCATGTGTGGGAGGATATGAGGCCCATTCCTTCCGATGAGCAGATGGAGCATTTTCCCAATATCGTAGAGCATTGCAGAGAAATGGGCTACGAGCCCTCAGAGGAATGCATTCCCGTGGTTCCGGCGCAGCACTATTTCATGGGAGGAATCAAGGTCAACCATGAGTCAAAGACCGGAATGGAAAGGCTTTATGCCGTAGGTGAGACTGCCTGCAACGGTGTTCACGGTAGAAACAGACTGGCCAGCAACTCTCTTTTGGAGAGTATGGTATTTGCAGGGCGTGCCGCTGATGATATAGCCGAGGGCTTTGCTTCCGGTAAGTACTTTTCTCAGCATGACGAGGATTTTGAAGCAATGTGTCCGGACCTTTCTGATTATGAGGATGATGAAAGTCTGACAAAGCTATACAGAAATATGGTGAGAGAGGCAATTGAGAAGGCTGATGAAAATTCGTCTGATTTCAAGGATGAAGAGGATTACAGGAAGATTCTGGCCAGCAAGAAAAGCGGCAGGAAAGACGGCTGATTGTCTCAGAAGGCAAAGCAGGCAATTAAAAAGGTTATGAAATAGAAAGCAAGGAGGAGTTTTTTGGAAATGTTTGATCCGGTAACAATGAAGCTTAATATAGATCCGCTTATCATGGGGGCGTTAAGAGAGGATATTTCCGGTGAGGATGTATCCACTAATTCCGTTATGCCGACTTCCAAGGCAGGAATGGTAACACTTATATGTAAGGAAGAGGGCGTTATATGCGGACTTCAGGTGTTTGAAAGAGTATTTACACTTCTGGACGAAAAGACAGAAGTGAAATTTTTTGTTCAGGACGGCGATAACGTAAAGCCCGGAGAGAAGCTCGCCGAAGTTTACGGAGATATCAGAGTCCTTCTTTCGGGAGAAAGGACTGCGCTTAACTATCTTCAGAGAATGTCCGGAATAGCAACATATACAAGCAAGGTTGCTTCTCTTCTTGAAGGCAGCGGCATAAAGCTCCTTGATACGAGAAAGACAACTCCAAATAACAGGATATTCGAAAAATACGCTGTCCGTATCGGCGGTGGAAATAATCACAGATACAACCTTTCCGACGGAGTCCTTCTTAAGGATAACCATATCGGTGCGGCCGGCGGAGTTAAGGAAGCCATAGCCATGGCGAAGGAATATGCTCCGTTTGTAAGAAAGATAGAGATAGAGACCGAGGATCTGGATATGGTAAGAGACGCGGTTGAAGGCGGAGCCGATATCATCATGCTCGATAATATGACCATTGATATGATAAAGGAAGCGGTTAAGATAATAGACGGCAGAGCAGAGATTGAGATATCCGGAAATGTTACGGCAGAAAATATCGAAAGACTTAAGGGTACAGGAGTTAATTATATCAGCAGCGGTGCATTGACGCATTCGGCTCCTATACTTGATGTATCGCTTAAGAATCTTCATGCAATCTGATTCATTGGAATCCGGATTTCAGATAATGATCATCAGATCATAGAAATTAGTTGGTAAAGAAGGGAAATAATCTCATGACAATCCGTGAAATGCAGGATGAGATAATAAAACTGAAAAAAGAAAAGAATGTATGCATACTTGTGCATGCATATCAGAGCCATGATATATGGGAGATTGCCGACTATGTAGGTGACAGCTACGGACTAAGTAAGGAGGCGTCAAAAGCTCCTCAGCAAAATGTGCTGATGTGCGGGGTTCGTTTTATGGCTGAGACCTGTAAGATACTGTCTCCGGAAAAGAAGGTATACCTTTCACATTCGGAAGCGGGCTGCCCTATGGCCGAGCAGATCGATAAGGAAATAATAGAGCATTATAAGGAAAAGAATCCCGGTGTGACCGTCGTTGCCTATGTAAATACGACCGCAGCACTTAAGACTGTATGTGATGTGTGCGTAACCTCGGCGTCAGCTGTGGAAATAGTAAGCAGGATAGAAAATAATGACATTCTTTTTATTCCCGACAGAAACCTGGGAACCTGGGTAAAGGAAAAATGCCCTGATAAGAATATCACATTAATGCAGGGCGGATGTCCGATACATGCCTGCATAGATGAGGAACAGACCGTCAGCATGAAGGAAAAACATCCCGATGCGCTGCTTTTAGTACATCCCGAATGCCGTTACGAGGTAGTAAAGCATGCGGACTATGTCGGAAGCACGACCGGTATTATGAATTTCGCAAAGAAATCTGATTCCCGCGAGTTTATCATCGGAACGGAGAACAGCATAGTACAGCATCTTCAGATGGAGTGCCCCGAAAAGCGCTTTTACGAGCTTTCAAAGGAATGCGTCTGCAGAAATATGAAGCTCACAACGCTCGCCGATATCTATAATATACTGAAATACGAT
>CACYCJ010000177.1 GCA_902772925.1 uncultured Lachnospiraceae bacterium | reverse complement strand
CGTGTTTTGTAAAGGACGATTAGTATTGTGAAGTTCCTTCGGGCCATCAAGAGAAGTTGATATGTCGCACTTATGTTTCTTCAAATATTTCACATCACTGGGAGTAAGCAAGGTGACGTTGGTACAGATAACAAAACTAAGATCCTTCTTCTTGAAGAGATTATGCCACTCCGCTTCCTCAATCATGTACCTTACCATTTCCAAGTATGTCGAAGGATCGCCTCCCTGGAACTCAATCTTAATACATGGCGATGGCGATTGGAAGATTGTCTTAATCACATTTTTTGCAGTCTGCTTCGTCATATCTGCTTCGTGGTCATCCATATTCTTTCGTGCTACTTGGCAGTAGATGCAACTGGAATTACAGCGCAATGTCGGAACTACCATGTGGAGGCTCGTAAAGTCACGCAGGATGCTTTTCTTCGTTCTGAACTTAGTTGCCAGCATATTCACGACATCTTCCACATTATCTGTCGTGGCTATTTGCTTCGAAGCTATATCCTGAAAAACAGTGGTTTTCGTGTCAAGTTCCATATTGATGAACCTCTCGAAATCCTCATTGCTCAAGAAGATATACTCGCCTACATCATTTGTCAACAAGTACTCCGATTCGTTAAAACGGGCGAATCGAAAGGGTAATATCTTGTAATTTGACTTCATGCTATTAACGTGATGAATAATGTGATCGATGTGAACTATGAGAACGATGGGATGAGTGAGACCTATGTGAGTAATGCGAAGAGTGACATGATTGTAGCAAGGAATAAGAAGCTGCTTTCTGCAATATCAATTTCTGTTTAGATAAGCTTATGATTCCTTTATCTGTATTTATTTCCTTTGCCTCTGTGCCAGAATTGTCCCCATATGAAACAACAAAGAAAGCAGACAATATCCAAAGTGCTTTTTTCTTCATTTGCTAACAGGTTTAAATGCTTCCTCAACTATTAAATCACGTATATGCCCAAACTGCTGATTCGTGTTATAACGGACCTGCTGGTCAATAAGCTCATTGCAGAACTGCTTGACGATGGTGTCTGAAACAGCATTTCCATCTTTTGATTCAAATACCACAATGACATTGCCACCATCCGTTTGCTGATGGATGTAGAATCGGTCAGTAAACTTATAGCAAGCAGAGGTAACAGATTCTTTTGCGTATAATAACATATCGACAACAACTTGAAACCTTTCATTTGCTAGTTTGGTAATAGGAAATCTTAATTCTTCCATAAAAATATTATTTACTTTATTGTATGTATTCAACAACAACGAGAATCTTGCAAAAAGGAAATGCCCCATTTTTCTCGTCATATAACCATGTAGACTCCGCAAACTTGATAACAATCTAATAACGTTAATTATATACATTAAAGAAAAGTGGAAATCTCCCTGTCGTTAACTCTCTCATAGAGCAAGTATATATTGCGAGTATCACATATAGATCCACCTCTTATCCCCTACCCTTAGCAGATGCTATCAGTGGACATTGCAAAGTTATAGAATTATTTCGAAAGTTCCAAGTGAATGGAGAAGTATTTTGTGGGGTTACTCTTTCACAAGGCTTGTGGAGGTTGTGAATTCACTTAACAACTGAAGAAACAGAAGTGAACGGAAAAGCAGAAATAGTGTTTTGACATAATAACATGCTTCCTCATCATCAATCCACAGAATCTGCCTCTGTGGGAACATCAATTCGTATTATTCGTCAAATTTGTAGAGAAGAATATGCCATGCGGATAAGGCAGAATAACAGTACTATTGTAAAAAGTGCGTGTAAATTTGGAAGATACAAGAAAAAAACATATCTTTGCAACGAACTAAAACAACTACAAGATATGAAAAAAGGATTGTTTACTATGGCATTATGGTGCTCAATAGCACTTGGTTGCTACGCTCAAGACACATTGTTTCCACAGGCAGACTTGTATGACACTGGGATGATGAACACGTATATCAATGCTTACCGAGAGACTGCAGGCATTCGCATGCAGAACTACAACTATTATAGTGACCTGTCTGTTGAGGCATACAACGCCGGGCAATGGTATGATGTTATCAAATATGTGAATGAGGCGCTATCAACGGGATACTATTGCGGCATGTTGTATTTCATCAGAGGATTTGCTTATGAAAGTCTGGGGAATCTGAAAGCCGCGAAAAATGACTACAAGACAAGCATCAAGAACAACTACAGGGATGCTGAGATAGCGTTAAGAGCTCTAAAGGAGAAGATTAAACAACGTAAAAGAAGATAACTCCACGACCATGAAAAGATTATTATTGCTATTAACCATTTCCCTCATGACCGTTGCTGCTTTTGCACAGAGTCATGATGTGGGGAGTTCG
>CACYCJ010000176.1 GCA_902772925.1 uncultured Lachnospiraceae bacterium | reverse complement strand
CTTGTGACAAAAACATAATAATTATCTGTATTCTGAATTGCTACAGCAAACTCGTTTGATGAAATAAACTCATTTCCTTCATCAATAAACACAAATGAATCAGAAATCTTTTGCAGATCATCGAACCAGTTTTTACCATGAAGGGTATGACATTCCTTAAGGCTTTCTATGGTAACACCGCTTTTTTCTCCAAGCTCTTCATAAAAAGAGATAGAATTGATCAATGTGGTTTTACCGGTGGCACTGTCTCCGCAGATAATGGTGATATTTCTATCCAATTGTATGGTAAATGTAACTCTTCGGTTGCGAACTTTTACTGTATAAGAACCCTTCACCTGCCACCTCACACATATTTATATGCTTCCATCAGAAGCTCATCCATATCTGATACAATCGTATCATCATTTAAAACCCTGGCTTTAAAATGTCTGTTTCCAAAATCCATCAAATGTCTCAAATTTATAGTGATATCATTTTCTTTTGCAAGCTTCAAAATAAATCCGGCACAATTATCTCCGCATGTAGATGCGTTAAAGACCTTATCAGGCATATTTTTTATCAGAAGAAGTGTTTTTGTTCCGCCTGACAATCTTTCAGGTGAAATTATACCTAAGACCGGACTCTTAATTGCCTGAACATCCATAACTTCCGACCTGTCTATTTTCTTAATGACTTCTTTGGCAAAATCATCAACTATCCATTCATCTTCATATACATTTTGAAAATAGACCTCTGTATTATATATGGCTTCAGGCATATTGCCAAAATAAATCTGCAGCATATATCTTACCTCTGTGATAACATTAACACTCTTCCGAAATGTCAAGTTTTATTATAACATTCAGAATAATCATAAACAACAATGAAAAATGCCGGGACGCTTTTGCAAGCAACCCGGCACTTTTTTATATATTATTTCATGCCATACCACGCAAGGCCTTCATAGTTCCATCCAACCTCTATAAGGTTATCCCTCTCTGACGTGCTGATCGTATAATGATGCGAGCCTGACAGCGCGTTGGGATTATAAAGTCTCTGGAGTGCTACAGCCTTATCATCATCCGAATACCAGCCGATGCCTTCATAATTCCATCTAGCCGTAACGAGGCTATTCATCTCATTCTTACTCATTGTGTAGTGATGGTCGCCTGCATTTGGATTATAATGCCTGTACACCCAATAAGAATGTGTGTTGTAAAAAACTGATCCAAACACCTCAGAAAGTGTTGTAAAAAACTGCTCCAAATTGCATTTTGAGAGTTTGTTTTTAAGCCGCTATATAGAAGGGGTGACACCCCCACTATACTACTTTAAGAATTTGATTAGGTAAACAATGAAAAAACAGCAAATATTATAACAACAATTATTATAGCAATAACAAAATCAGAAAAGACTTTTACGCCGACAATTATCATTAACAGAGTAAGTATAGCAAAAAAAGTAAACAGATCTTTTTCAAACAATCTGATAAAACCGGAGACAAGATTTACAACAATCAGTAATGCATCGACAATAACAAGTGCATAAAATAGTACATTGTTCATCGAAATACTTCCGGAAGCCACAGCATGAGCAATTCTCTCTGCATTACCTATAACATCCTCACCCAGAAGACCGTAATACAGATAATCGTAAAATGTACCGTTTGGCATATTAAGATATGGTTTACATACACTTATCAACACAAAACTTATAATAGCTATTGCAACTCCAATCAAAAACATCGGAAGATTATTCTTGTACTCTTCTTTTTTTACATCTTTTCCCATTATCATACCCCTTCGAAGGACACTTAATCATCAACGGATCCGGTTATGTCAGAATAATTATTATAGTTTCCGTTCTGTTTGTAGTAATGTCCGGTATTATTATCCTTATAAACAGTCCTGCCGAAACTATCTTTATATTCTTTATACTCCCCGTTTATTGATGTTTCCGTAAGATGTCCCTTATTTCCATATTCATCTGTATAAACAGGATCGCTTATTGAAGACCATTCCCTATCATCAAGATGTATATTATCCAGACCACCAAAAATAAATCCCACTGCTAAACAAGAAAGAACGATAAGAACCGGAACCGTGATTAGAAGATGATATTCTCCATTGAGCCCCAAGCCGTCGCGGATAAAATATTCCGACAGCGCTCCGGCAAATATCATAGAAATGTAGCAAGGCGCAATCCTGAATATTGCCAGGTAATAACCGCTGATAAAAATACCCACTACCGCAACAACTAGCGAAATGATTTCCAAAACAGACATTATAATTACAGCGGTTCTGTATTTGTCGCCCCAGTTACTACTTAACACAATGTAAACAGCTCCGAAAATGCCTGAAAGAAATGAAGCGACTGTAGTTACGAAAGCACGAGGTTTGGTAAGACCACCTGATAACTGTACCAGAAATGATATGATCATAATAATTAACAGAATGGAATTATTGGAAACTATAGCATTATAAATCATGTTATTTGACCTCAAAACAGATTAATTTGTACGAGGGACTCAGTATCGCACTACTCCACGCTATATACCGGGCTATTTCACGCCATACCACGCGATTCCTTCGTATTTCCAGCCGG
>CACYCJ010000175.1 GCA_902772925.1 uncultured Lachnospiraceae bacterium | reverse complement strand
GTCCTGCCGAAATTCTGCAGAGAAATGTTCTGAAGCTCGCGAATGAGAGCATCTATATAATACTTCACCTCGCTCTCGAACTTATCTATAGGATAAGAAGCGAAGGAACAATATGTACATCTGCTCGGACAGAACGGTATGCCGATATAAAGCATATAATCCTGCCTCGGATCGAATCTTTCTATTATCTGTCTTTCCTTAATGGCAACAGAAGTTGCAAGCTCCGCCTTTTTAGGCGAGCAGTCATATGTATTTATATAATTCAGTACAACCTCTTCACGGGACAAGCCTTCATCAAAGCCCTTAGTTGCGATCTTTGTGGGACGCATTCCCGTAAGACTTCCCCACGGAAGTCCTCTTCCCGAATAATCGGAAAGCAGTCGGTAGCAGCCCTTTTTCAGTCTGTTCCTGAAGGTCTTTTTGTCTGTATGATCCCCGTAGATGATCGCGGAATAGATTACATGACCTTTCTCTTCGATCCTCAGCGTAACCTCACCCTCATCAAAAAGCGCAGAAAAGACCATCGTAATCTCATTATAAAGATTACGGCTGTAGCCTGCCGCCTCGGACGGCAGTGAAGAAAAAATCTTTTCCCACGGAAAAAACGCCTGAAGCATACCGCGGAAATCATTTTCATACATATCATTTGATCTGACAAGAAGAATCATAAGGGCTCCTTTTTACTTAAATCAGGAAAACTTAAATGAAGAAAAAGTTTCCTTTCTTTTCGGCACCGATAGTAGTTCTCATCTCATGACCGGGATAAACCGTTGTATCATCCGGTAATGTAAAAAGCTTTTCTTTTATGGATTTCAGAAGAAGCTCACCGTCTCCCGTGGGAAAATCGGACCTTCCGATGCTTCTGCAGAAAAGCGTATCTCCGTCAAAAAGCATTTTTTCCGCCTCGAGATAATAGCAAACGCCCCCCTTTGTATGTCCGGGAACTGCTATTATCTTAAATGAGAATCCCGTAAACTCCAGTATATCTCCATCCTTTACGGTCTTATCCGCAGTAAGTGAAATCGGACGGCTGCTGAACATTGCCGAAAGGTTTGCGGATGCGCTTCCCAGTATGTCGACGTCATCTTCTCCGATATATACGGGAACATCCGGAAATGCCTTCTTCAGCTCCGGAACCGCCGCCATATGATCAAAGTGGCCGTGAGTAAGGAGAACAGCCTTCAGATCATAGCTTTGATTTCTCACCATGTTGATAAGAAACGGGGCCCCTGCTGCGGGATCTATGATAACAGCTTCCCTGTTCTTTGTATTTACTACCGTGTAGCAGTTTGTCCCCAGATCCCCCAATGTATTTGTAACAACAATGATATCGCTCATATTTACCCTCACTTCATATATACATTATCCTCGGTACATCTATACACAAATTCTTCGTTAACCCTGCGTTCTCTCAATCTCAATAACTCCGGGAATGCTTCTGACCTTTGCGATCATCTTACGAAGCTGATCCTTGGACTTGATGCCGAACTGCATGGAGATTGTCATTCTTCCCTGCTTTGAGGTTCTGAGATTCATTCCGACTATAGTGATATTTGCTTCATTGAATATCTTCGTGATCTCGAGAATGATAGACTGCTCTCCGGTTGTATAGATGTTGATATCGGTAATGTATTCCTTGTTCTCCTGTGCATCCTCTACCCATTCGGCCTCCTGCAGTCTGCCTCTGTCGGTCTCATCCATACTGAGCACATTGACGCAGTCGGTCCTGTGTACGGACACACCTCTTCCTCTTGTCACAAAACCTACGATATCGTCACCGGGAACCGGCGAACAGCATTTTGAAAACCTTATGGCAATGCCGTCCATTCCCTTGATCCTTATGCTTCCGCGTGGAATCGGAGGAAGGGATTTTGAAAGTTCCCTTGTCTCATTTATCACATCCTCGGCCGTTTTATTTTTTTCCTTATCCTTATCGTACTCCTCGATAAGCCGGTTGATTACCTGGCTCTCCTTTATAGCACCGTGGCCTATGGCTGCAAGGAGTGAATCCCAGTTCTGGTAATCATAACGCTTTACGGCCTTATTCATATATTCGGGCTTCATCAGCTCACTTAAGTTGATGTTTTTCTGCTTGCAGTAGGATTCAATGGCATTCTTGCCCTTGATTATATTATCGGCCCTGTATTCCTGCTTGAACCACTGATTTATCTTATTTCTCGCCTGAGTACTCTTTACGATATTCAGCCAGTCCATACTCGGACCCTTGGAATTCTGAGAAGTGATGATCTCTACACGGTCTCCGCTGGAAAGCTTGGTCTCGATGGGAACCTGTCTGCCGTTTATCCTTGCTCCCACCATATTATTTCCGACTGCGGAATGAATTGAATACGCAAAATCAATGGTGGTCGAACCATTGGGAAGAGACTTCACATCACCTGCGGGAGTAAATACATAAACCTGATCCTGAAATACGTCCAGGTCTGTCTTTACCGCATCCATGAATTCCTTGTTATCCTTGGTCTCAGTCTGCCACTCAAGGATCTCTCGGAGCCAGTTCATCTTCTCTTCTTCCCTGCTCACATCCTTGCTGCCGCCTTCCTTGTATTTCCAATGCGCGGCGATACCGTATTCGGCAGTCTTATGCATATCATAGGTTCTTATCTGGATCTCAAACGGAGTTCCTCCGTGTCCTATGAGCGTAGTATGAAGAGACTGATACATATTTGCCTTCGGCATTGCTATATAATCCTTAAATCTTCCGGGAATCGGCTTATATTTTTCATGGATTATACCAAGCGCCGCATAACAGTCTCTCACTGTATCAACCTTAATCCTGAGTGCAAAGATATCATAAATCTGATCGAGAGTCTTGTTTTGTGTGACCATCTTCTTATAGATGCTGAACATATGCTTAACACGCCCGTCAATTTCGGCTTCTATACCGGCGTCCCTGATATATCTTCTGACCTCGGTCACCATCTCGGTAATGAATTCCTCTCTTTCGAGGAGTCGCTCATCTATCTGTATCTTCAGATCGTCGTACACATCCTTATAAAGATATTGCATACAAAGGTCGTCCAGCTCTATCTTGATCTTGGATATACCGAGCCTGTGAGCTATGGGCGCATAGATATCCATGGTCTCTCTGGCCTTCTCCACCTGCTTGGCGGGAGTCTGGTACTGGAGAGTCCTTAAGTTATGAAGTCTGTCCGCAAGCTTAATGATAATGACCCTTATATCCTTTGCCATGGCGAGGAACATTTTTCTTAAGTTTTCGGCCTGGATCTCAATCTTATCCTGTGAAAGATTGAGCTGTGTCAGCTTTGTAACACCGTCAACAAGCTCTGCTATCTCGGGCGAAAACTCCTTTGCAACATCTTCCTTTGAAAGCTCTGTATCCTCAATGACATCATGAAGAAGCCCTGCGACAATGGTCTCCTTATCCATCTCAAGCTCTGCGAGAATTATAGCCACGCAAAGAGGATGGATAATGTAGGGCTCACCTGATTTTCTCTTTTGATCCTTATGAGCATCATCAGCAATGTGATATGCTTTCTCGATCATGGAAAAATCATCGGACGGATGATATGATTTAATTTTTTCGATCAATTCGGAGTAAAGCTGCTCCGGCGGAGTAAAATCCATCGGAGTGGCCAGATCTCTCGAATGCGCAGAAGTATCAATTACATCCATAATCCCAGCTCCTTTTTATTTTCCCTCATACTGTATGAGAGAATCAACATCATAATCCTTCAAAACCTCTCGTCCGTTAAGTCCTTTCAATTCCATAAGGCATAAAACCTTTACCACCTCGGCTCCGACAGATTCCAAAAGCTCAATGGCAGCCTTAAATGTGCCGCCGGTTGCTATTACATCATCAACGATCACTATCTTCTGTCCGGGCTTTATATCGTCCTTATGAATCTCAATAACAGCTTTTCCGTATTCCAGCTCATATTCCTTGGAAACCGTCTCTCTGGGAAGCTTTCCTCTCTTTCTTATCATCATGAAGGATTTTCCCATTGCATATGCTACAGGCGCGCCAAAGACAAAGCCTCTCGCCTCAACTGAAGCAACGGAATCAAATTCTACTCCCTCCAGGCATTTTACCAGTTCATCGGTGGCAATCTTTAAGCCGTCCTGATGTTCAAGTATACCTGTTACATCTCTGAACATGATTCCCTCCTTCGGAAAATCAGGTATGGTAATCACATAATCCTCAAGCTTGCTCATAATATCGGCGCTCCTTTCTTATATCTGAGTAATTTATAGTCAATACTCCTAACACCGTTAAATTCATTTATCTCCGGAAAATAGGCAATATCAAGCACCACTCTGCTGATGTCACCTTTCAACATTTTAACACATTCTTCCTCATCAAACCACTTTTTTATATCATTTACAAAGCTATCCGGATCAAATCCTATAACATTGTATCTTTTTCTGTTCTTATCCATGCATATAAGCTTAAGAACATTCCTGTTTTTACCCAGAATTCTGGCTGAAAGCACCCTCATTCCTGCCTCTGCAAATACAGGTGACGGATTGCCCATACCGCACGGTTCAATGACCTTAAGCTCTTCGATTATCTTTTCGTTCACATACCCGAAGGGCATCGGAACGTCTATATAATACGGCGGATTCTTGTCCTCCTCCGTAAGAAGCGCATTTTCATTAAGCTTCCTTCTGAGAAGCTCCAGATTTTCCTTCCTGACTGACAGTCCTGCCGCCTTTTCATGTCCTCCGTACTTGGCAAGAAGCTCATTAACCTTTGTAAGCTCTTCGAAAATGTTATAGCTTCCGAGAGATCTTGCAGAGCCCTTATATATATCGGGATTACCCAAAGAATCGGCAAATATAATGGTCGGCCTGTGATACTTATCCATAATGCGTCCGGCGATTATACCTGCAATGCTTTCATGGATGCCTTCAAGGTATATTACAAGCACATCGTCCCACTTTTCCTCCGGTGTCTCTGCCCTGTAAGCTTCTATCATTTCGGAAGCAAGCGACGCTCCCTCCTCAGTCATCCGCTTACGCTCTTCATTAAGCTCATGCATATGAGTCGCAATGGCATTTATCTTTGTCTCATCCCCGGATGTAAGAAGCTCCATTGCTGTAAGAGCGCTTTCAAGCCTTCCGATGGTATTTATCGAAGGACCTATCACAAATGAAAAGTAGTAAACCTTATAATCTCTCGAATCATCAATCCCACTTACCTCTATAAGCCTTCTGAGACCGGGATTATCCGTTTGCTTCATCTTCTTAAGTCCTTCTCTTACGAGAATGCGGTTCTCATCCTGAAGAGGCATTATATCGCAAACGGTTGCCAGAGCTGCGTATTCGATAAAAAGATCCGGCTCTGAGGCAATGTCCATGACATCATATAATTCATATATGAATTTCAGTGCCACCATCGCGCCGCATATTTCTCTGAAAGGATATGTATCCCCCTCCTGCTTCGGATCGACTATAACATCCGCCGGAGGAAGTGTCGCCTGAGGCTCGTGATGATCGGTGATGATGACCGTCATACCCATTTCCTTTGCATGTCTTACGGCATCATCAGCCGCTATACCGTTGTCGCAAGTAATTATGGTATCCGCACCGGCCCTCTTTGCGTCATCCACAAGGCGAAGGTTCATCCCGTAGCCATCCTTAATCCTGTCGGGTATATCATAGGATACATCCGCACCGGCCATTTTAAGTCCCATAAACAGGATATAGCAGGACATTACGCCATCTACATCATAGTCGGCGATTACTCTTATCCTTTTACCTTCCTTTATCTTAGAAGCCATAAGCTCTGCCGCAGCCCTCATCCCCTTCATTAGAGACGGAGCATGCATATCAGAAAGTGTCCCGTTCAGATAAAGCCCTACATTTGAAAGTCCCTCAACATCTCTGTTTCTTATGACTCTCGCTATCACGGGGTCAATTCCGAACTCATTTCCGATCCCCTTAAAATCATCCTTCTTCATATGAATGAGCCAGTTTTCCAAACAGTTACCTCCCAAATACAAAAGCGATAAGGACAAACAGGTAATTCCGTTTGTCCTTATTAAATGCTTATCAATCATTAATTAATGCTGACTTTAAGTTAATATGTTACTGCTTTTTGGCTTTCTTACCGCTCTTTACCGAGCCCTCTTTGCCCTTTTTGGTCTCTTCCTTCTTTACGCCGATGTGGGTCTTAAGGAACAGCCAGAGAGGTCCGGTGATGAATACCGATGAATATGCACCGCAGATAAGTCCGGCCATAAGAGCAAGGGTAAATTCCTTAAGTGAAGG
>CACYCJ010000174.1 GCA_902772925.1 uncultured Lachnospiraceae bacterium | reverse complement strand
TAACCAATATCAGTATTACTTCAACTACTGCCACACCCTTATTATTTCTGCTGATGGTTCTTAACATATTCATACTCATGCCTTTTCCTCCTTTTTTCTTTGTACATCACAGACTTATCATCGCCGGATACATGACTATTACTATTATTGCGATCAAAAGCAGCATCATCGGAAAAATCAACTTTTCCGAGGCCTCTTCGCCCTTTTTTCTTGCTCTTTCTTTTTTAATAAATTCTGATTGTTTTTCTTCATTTTGAAGGAGGCGCAAAATCTCCCTGTTCCCATGACTGATATTTTGCTCAATGAGAGAAAACAGCCTTACATATTCCTGAAGTCCGAGTCTTTTTCCAAGCTCCGTATATGCCTTGGTCTCTAATATGCCCGACTCAATCTGATTAACGGCTATCCTTATCTCAGCTATAAGATATTCAGAAAGATCTGACTTTTGGTTTTCACTGTCCTTCAGCATAGTCTGAAAAACAGTTTTTACGCTCATTCCGGCTCCTATCATAAGTACTAATTTGTTTACAAAGCTGTAGTAATCTTCTTTTAATCTTTCATCCTTTTGAAGTCCTCTGTCCTTCAGCCTGCTGAACTTCATATATATAAATGCCGCTACTGACAGGATCACGAGCAGGATGATGTAATGCCCTCTGCTTTTACTGTCATCATGGATACTGATCATAAAATCCCCGACCTTTTCCGGTATGGTGAACTCATCACTGTATCTGTCCGATTCCTCTATCCTGCTTATTTCCTGCAGGGCCTTTGTCTTTTCATCCGGGACAGCTTCATTCGGAAGCACCCTTACCTCAAAACGCTCCTCAGCTTCATGCTCGCCGTCATCCAGAAGTATTGTCAGCGTAACAACCTTTGCATCCGTAAGTCCCGCCGTATCAACGTGTCCGAGGCTGTCAATGACAGCAGGCTCGGAGCTGAGCCAATCAATACTTATCGTTCCGGTTTCATCGGTTCTTACCGGGTTAAGATCCCCGGTCACGGATTCAAGATCCGGATTCTCACCGACAAGGCTTTTCTTAGCATAAGCAAAAGCATTTTCCTTTAATTCGTTAAATTCCTTTTCCGTATATCTTCTTGAAGATATCTTCACAGTCTCAACGGTCTCGGTATCTTCATTTTTCATATCGATATCATATTCGACACTGTCCTGCCCTGCAGACGGTCTTTTTACCGTATTACTGATCGGTACATCACCCTTTAATGAGATAAGCATCAGTATTCCTGCCGCAAGAATTATCATAAGGCACTGCGAAACGGTCACACTCAGGAATTCCATACTCTCCCTTCGCAGCTCTTCCCGGCCGACCACCATGGTTTTTCTGATCCTTTTCCCTACATACTCAACTGCCTTTGGAGGGCAAAAAACCGTAACGACCGTATCTGCCATTCCACGGAAGACCCTTTGCATAAAGCTCATTTTTCCATCCTTATACTTGCTGAAGTTCTTACGGCTGAATACGGCAAGTAATATAAAAATAATCAATATAATAAAACCCGTATATTTCATTTGATTGCTCCTAAATCTTTATATCTATGATCTTTCTTCCCATATGATCCGCAAAAAGTATCATTACTATCGCTCCACTCATCACCAGGACTCCGCCGGGGTTTCGATATAACCTCTCGACATATTCACCGTTCGTTATCCTGAGATAAAGCAGCAGTATCATCGGCATGAATGTCATTATCTTCTGTTCAAGTCTCTTAGCCGCGATCATTACGCCGATCTCCTCCTTGATATCTATCTTTGAAGATATGTTCTCGGTGGTTCTTTTTATTATTTCTATCGTATTCCCTCCGGTTTTTCTTATTGTTGAAAGTATCCTCGCAAAATCCCTGATCTCCTCATGCGGATATCTCTCGGAAATATCAAATAAAATGTCTTCGATCCCGATATTCAGTCCCAGCTTTTTTTCCATAAGAAAGAGTTCCTTCATAATCGGCTCATTTTTATCATAAATGTTCATCAGATCCTTTTTTGTTATGAGAAATGCATTTTCCAATGAGTACCCTGCCGCAAGAGCAGATGAAAGAGAGGTTATCATGACCTTGAACTGAAGCAGGATGGCGTCATGTCTTTTTTGGCCTTGTAGCTCTATCTCTCTTTTAAGGAAAAATGCTCCTACGATCATGCCCGGAATGATTCCCAGAACATGATCATAGAAAAGCACTGCTACGCAAAGGGAGGAACCTATTGCGATAAACACACTTACAGCCAGATTCTTAATCGGGATATCACTTATCCTATTTTTACTTATCATTTCATAAACCCCGCACTTATCAGCTTGCTTATGTTCATAAGCTCGCCTCTCTTCTCCAGTCGGCCCTCTACCAGGCCTTTTCTTTCACCTGTTTCAACATATGCATAAAGCGGGTTAAGCCTTATCTCTCCTTCCTTTACACCTATAACCTCGCTTATCTCCAACACCTTTCTGCTCCTGTCACGAAGTCTGCCCAGATGGATGAAGATATCTATTGCAGATGCGATCTGCTGCCTGATGGCTATGACCGGAATGTCAACCGCCATAAGAAGCATACTTTCCAGTCGGAGCAGCATGTCCGGAACAGAATTTGCATGACCAGTGGAAAGAGAGCCGTCATGTCCCGTATTCATGGCCGATATCATATCCAGGGCTGCCGCATCTCTGACCTCACCCACTATGATCCTGTCCGGTCTCATTCTGAGAGATGTCTTTATAAGATCCCTGATAGTTATGGCATTCATCCCCTCGACATTAGCATTTTTTCCCTCCAGCCTTACAAGGTTTTCAATCCCGTTAAGCCGAAGCTCTGCGGAATCCTCTATCGTTATGACCCTTTCATCCTTCGGAATATACTCTGACAAGGCGTTTAAAAATGTGGTCTTTCCCGTTCCGGTACCGCCCGATATGAAAATGTTATATCCGGCCATAACGATCAGCTTCAAAAACTCTGCCGTTTCTCTGTCGATTGCATTAAGCCCTATCAGCTTCTCCATATCGAGTATCTCATTCGGAAACTTTCTGACCGTTATGGCCGTTCCGTTACAGGAAACACCCTCAAGCACGATACTTGCTCTCGAACCGTCGGGAAGAATTGCGTCAACTATGGGATTTGAACCGTTCACCACTCTGTTTGCTCCGGAGGCTATCTGCTGAGCGACACTGAGCAGCTTTTCCTTATCCTCAAAGCGTTTATCGAGCTTTATAAGCCTTCCTTCTTTCTCGATAAAAATGCTTTTGGTACCGTTTATCATTACCTCCGTTACCGAGTCATCCTCCAGAAGCTCCGAAAGAATATCCAGCCTTCTGATGCTGTTAAAGATTTCCTTTCTCATCTCCACCTTTTCTCTGAGAGAAAAGCTTTCAATCTCCGGATTACCGAGTATACGGCTGTCTATGATCTCAAGCACCGTGTCGTCTTCAATTCCTCCGGTCATATCAATGCTGCCGAGCACATCCTCTTTAATTCTGTTTTTAATATTTCCCTTTGATGGCATGATCACAGTCCCTCTTCTATCATCTGAAATATCTCGTCTCTTCCTTCCGGAACCTTTATTTTCCGAAGCTTACCGAGAATCTGAGTAAGGCTTTTTTTTCTGATTAGTTCTTCAAAATTTTCCAATTTCTGTAGCGATACGGGATCGCCGAGTATAGGCATATATATCACATCAAATGCGTCTAAAATGCTCATATCACCGAGACATCCCGTTCCGAAGTCAAAAATATAACTTTTTCCCATTTCCGAAAGTGTATCGCTGAGCAGCTTTATGTCATTCATATCAACATTCAAAATATCCTGATAGGAAGCGGATGGGATTAGCGCCATAACTCCATCCGCATACCTTATCTGCTCCGATATCACCTTCGGCAAAACGGGCGAACGGCTTTTGAGGAGATAAAGAATATCCGTATCGGAAGTCTTATACCCCGAAAAGTCTTCCAAGCCTACATAGAGGCAATCGGGGGAGTTATATAAAGCATATGAAATTGCAAATCCTGTTTTCCCGCATCTGCCAAGTGGGGAATAAACACAGACCCGCTCTAAGCTGTGCTTTTTTCTCTCAGCCTTTACTCCCTTCATAGCCGCTTCACAAAGCTTATGGCCGGCCTGATATCTGTATATCTCATAGGGATTATCTGTGTCTTTTTTCTCAACTAATAGTTTCGCCGTCACACCGCAGAGCTTCGGTATGCTCCCGGAAAGGTCGCATTTACTGATATCGTCTGTAAGCACCAGGTCAAGACTTTCCCTCTGAAGAAACTCTTCAACTCTGGCCATATCAGAAAACATGATCACTCTTATGTCGAAGCTTTTATCCGAACCTGCATAATCGGCAAAGCTTTCTGCAAAACCCTTATTTCTGTCACATAATCCGATCCTAAAAGACATCTGAGGCAAATCCTTTCGTTTTGTGTAGGTCAAACTTATCACATTACTTGTGTAATGTAAACAACTATTTTAATACATTTTGTTGCGCAACATATTGTTGCATTTTTTAAAAAATCACGGTTTTATAAGGAAATTTCACCCGTAAAAAATACAAAAAAATCGCGCCATGACACAAATCATGTCGCGATTTTCGCTATTTTTTATTCAATTTAAATTATCTTATGCATCCTTATCGATATACTTATTAAGCGTATCTACCACATCATTCAGATTATAGGGCTTTGCGATATAGTCATCGAGCTGGTTTTCGATGATCCTTTCCTTATCTCCGAACATCGCCCTTGCCGTAACGGCAATGATGGGAAGTCTCTTTCTATGCTCCTGCTGCTCTATCTTTCTGATTTCCTGTGTAGCGGCTATACCGTCCATTACAGGCATCTGAACATCAAACAATGCGGCATCATAGGATTTCTTTCTGAACAGCTCTACCGCCTTTTCTCCGTTTTCGGCTATATCATACGAGAAGCCGGCCATACCGAGAAGCTTTCCGATAACCTGCTGGTTTACAGGCTCATCCTCTGCCACAAGAATACGGGCATTCTTTCCGTTAGCATTAATGGAGAATACTGCGGCATCTTCATTCTTATCTTCATTCATCTTAGCTTCAGCTTCAGCAGCCTTAACAACCTTGAGAGGTATTTCAGCTATAAATGTAGATCCGATTCCTTCCTTACTCTGAACGGTAATGGTACCATTCATAAGCTCCGTGATCTGCTTACTGATAACAAGTCCGAGTCCGGATCCGCCGTACTTTCTGGTATCGGAGCCGTCAACCTGCGAGAATCTCACAAAGAGCTTATTCATATTTGCTTCAGAAATACCGATACCGGTATCGGCTACTGCCATACGAAGCCTGATCTGATCCTTTTTATCATCAATAGCGGCAATCTTAACTCTTACGCCACCCTCGGATGTAAACTTGATGGCATTTGAAAGCAGGCAGTTAAGAACCTGCTGTATACGCTGTCCGTCAGCCTTAACAAGCTTGGGAATGTTATTACCGAAGCTGAGATCCAGTGAAATACCCTTATTGGTCGCTGCAGGTATCTGAGCTGCAACGGTTTCTTCTATAGCTGCCCTGATATCAGTTATCTCTTCCTTGATCTTATACTTACCTGCCTCAAGCTTACTGATATCAAGAATATCATTGATAAGACGAAGAAGGTTATCTGCACAATTCTTTGCGGTAATGAGGTTATCTCTGTAATCCGCCTGAAGATCATCAGCCATCAGTGTAAGCTGGATCATACCAAGTATTCCGTTAATGGGAGTTCTTATCTCATGACTCATGTTAGCCAGGAACTCTGCCTGAGTCTTATAGGCTGCATTTGCATCGATGATAGCCTTTGAAAGCTTCTCCTGAGTCTCCTTCATTTCGGTTATATCGATAACTACCATGTTGATATAATCAGCCTCGGATTTATACATAACGGTATTGAATGTCTTTCCGAGCTTTTCCATGGTGATCTCAACATCCATCAGGTCTCCCTCTTTGGTTCCCGATGTATTATAAGCTTTAAACCATGCATTAATATCCTGAAGAACTTCAATATTGCTTTCTCCGAGAACCTTGTCCTCAAAGTCGGCTCTGTCAAGATTAAAGTATTCGCCAAATGTCTCATTTGCATCCATGAGACGATAGTCAGTCGCATTTCCCGAAAAATCTTCTATAATCTTAGCTCTGGTAAAGCCTATGGGAAGATTCATAAACAGCTTTCTGTACTTCTCACCCGATGAGCTGCCTTCCTCTTCGGCATTATTACCTATCAGAAAAATGACCAATACTACAATCGCCGCCTGAATGACCAGCATAATGATACCGACTACCGTATTTTTTGTTACTACCGTAACCACACCCATAGCGGCAACCAATACCGCGGCTGCTATCATCAGTTTCTTCCATCCGAGACCTTTGATCTTATCCATTTCAAAATACCTTTCCAATACCTCATATAGATTTTTAACAACTTTTAACCACTAGTACTTGTACATACCTATTTCGGATTGTACTACTTTATATACTAACCGTCAATGCCATCTTCAACGGAATTATCATCATCCGCTTCATCGAGTTCGTCATCCTCATCAACAGACTCTTCATCCGCTTCATCAAGATCATCATCCGATTTGTTTTGGCTCTTCGATTTGCCTCTTACAAACTTACTGTAGCTTTCCTCGTCGGCTTCTTTATACAGAGTTTCCATTTCCTCCGGAAGCTCCTCCTTCTTTTCAAAGGACGCAAGGCGGCCTCGAAGCGGTCTGCTGAGTGGTGTAAATACAAAGATGAATATAAGGAGTGCTATGATTGAAATAAGAAGCCCCTTCTTTAGTCCGGGAGGGAAATACTTCATTTCTATCTCATGCTGTCCTCTTCCGACATTAAGCCCTATGAAGCCCTTGGCTATCTTCTCAGCCTCTGCCGGCTTTCCGTCCACCTTAAAGCTCCATCCTTCATCATAAGGGATTGAAAGGAACAGAAGGTCATCATTTTTCATATTTACCGTACCCTTAAGGCTGTCATCCGAAAACTCGGTAACCTCGAGCTGTGATTCGGAAAGCTCATGGTAAGCAAGAAGGAAATTACCCATATTTAACCGGCACAGTCTGAAGTCAACAGAACCGTTCGGCGAATATGTATCGGAGAAATTAACCGTAAGGCTTACCACATCACCTGTATGCATCTGTCCGAGACAGAACATCTGAGACA
The DNA here is from genome assembly GCA_902772925.1 of uncultured Lachnospiraceae bacterium. Taxonomy (GTDB): domain Bacteria; phylum Bacillota; class Clostridia; order Lachnospirales; family Lachnospiraceae; genus Eubacterium_Q. Next base: position 9,594 of record CACYCJ010000174.1, on the reverse strand, counting down.
TATATCTTCCGGATGTAACCGACTGATAATTCAGCATATAATCAAGGCTCTTTATGTAATTACCCACCGTTTCCACATAATAGATTCCGTCCTCGGGAATCATAAATGTGGCTGCAAGCGAAATCTTCTGACTTGTATCTTTGGTTTCATAGCCCACAAGACTCTTATCATATTCAGAAACATTTGCCGAGCAGTTTGTTCCCTCTGCCACTATATCCGGTTCAACCGGCTGGAAAATGTCACCTACTCCGCAGGCCTTCTCGGCAAACAGATTAAGGCTTGCCGCATCATCACTTATATCGGCCAGCCAGCCGCGAATATCATCATCAACTCCGTAGCCGACCGAAAGGGCGTATTTGTTTTCGAAAACGGTCTCGCTTCCGTACTCTTTTACCTTATCCCACATTCCGTTTGTGGCAAAGTAATTATTGTTTCTGTCATATACATATCTTATGCCGAAAATGCTGTCGGTAAGCGGAGTAGCGCCTTTATACTGATATTCATTTATACCCTCGTAAAATCCCAGCTTGCCCATCGCCGATACGGTATCGCCCCTTACGGTTGAGCAGAATGTGGTGAGGCTTCGCATATTATTATAAGTAACCTCATCGATCATCGTGGGATTGATCATTTCCTCTCTGTAGAAGGTCTGCCCCTTCAGAGCGGCATAATTATCTATCTCCTCCTTAAGCTCGATCATCTCATCAGTATATTTAGTATAATACTCGCCGTTACAAACGCCGTTGCTGTGCATTCCGAATGCAGCGCTTACGAGTATCTCCTCCATAAAGACTATGGACAGGATCGTAAACAGCACATTATTTTTTCTCTTCTTAGCCTTAGCCGAGTAGAGCGAAAGAAGCACGCCCTCAAATACGGCTATACCTGCCGAAAGTCCGGTCAGAAGCCATCCGCCGAAGGCTCCGCCCACCGAACCGAAATATCTGCAGCAAAGAACAAATGCAAGCGTGAAAAATGTGGCTGCGATAACATATGCATAGTTTGTCTTCTTAAGTCTCTTAACTGCTTCGTAGCCCATCAGAAGAAGCATAAACGAATATACAAAGGAAAATCTGTTGGGTATTCCGTACTGATCATGGAATCCGTGCCAAATGTAATTCAAAAGATTTGCGTTCATGCTGAGTATCATCAGTGCGATAAACAGCACTCTCTTTAGCTTATCGAAAAACTTCACCGTATCCGTAAGCAGATAAATAAACAGCAGAATTATCGCAAATATTCCGCAGTACAGATTTGCACCTCCGTCAAAAAGCTGACTGTTTAAGGGTTCCGTCATAAAAAGGTGCGACTTCAGTATGTCAAATACATTTCCGTACCACTCCCATTTGGGGCTTTTAAGACTTGCGGAATACGTCGTCATTATAGCCGAATACGCCGTCAGCAGCGAAAATGCCGCCATGCCTGCCGAAAGCAGCGAACAGCCTGCGAATTTGAGACCGCTGATGAAAAAGCTCTTCACCGACTTATGCTGTGAAATGAAGAAATACAGCACAAGGAACATACAGATCATAAATGCGATGTAATAATCCACATACAGACAATAGAACAGCGAAACAACATACAAAAGACAGCTCTTGCCTTTTATGATACGCTCGAGTCCGAGTACTATAAGCGGAAGCACCATAATGCAGTCAAGCCACATTGTACACCAGTAATAACCGAGCATATAATTATTGAGTGCAAACGCAACCGCAAATGCGGTTATCATCAGATTATTATGTATCTCATCCTTTCGTCTTGAGAGCATATAGCCGAATGCGCCTGCCGCAAATACCAGCTTCAGACTTATAAGAGAAGACATAAATCCGAGAATATCTCCTCTCCCGAGAAGTCCCACAAGAAAATTCAAAGGACATCCCATGTAATAGAGCACAAGCGACTGGAAATTGACGCCGAGTCCGATATCAAATGTAAACCAAAGTGATTCTCCTTCCTTAAGCTTCTGCTGAAAATCAGAGAAGAAAGGAACGAACTGATGCACACTGTCCACATATGTATATGAATTCGGACCAAAGGGTGCGACCTTACCGATTATCATACATACAACCATAAAAATAAAGGTTATTACCACTGCCAACAGCCACGACCAGTTTCTCATCAGCCAGGGGTAAAAGCCTTTTTCGGTAGCAAATTTGTATGACATATCGAAATCATCTTCATCTTCTTCGAAATCGATGGCTTTAAATTCCTCGATGTCGTCCGGATATGCGTCAGGATCATCATATTCAACCGATTCATCCGAATAATCGTCAGAATCATCATATCCCTCCGAATCGTCATCGGAATAATCATCATATTCATCCGACCCGCCATCGGAATAATCATCATATTCATCCGACCCGCCATCGGAATAATCATCGAAATCGTCGAAGTCGTCAAAATCTTCATCGTCATTAAATTGTTTATCGCCTGAATAATTACCGTGATCGTAATACTCCGCTCCGCCGTTTTCGGTCTCTTTGTATTCGTCGGTGATATTCTTCTTTGAATCGTCCATCAAGGTTATCCTCTATACTTATTTTTATTCGCTATATTTTAGGCCGTACGCCGTAGAGTATGTACAGGTACTCCCAAAACTACTCTACGGTTTCTATATTTCACAAAGTGAGGTTATGAATTATCACCAAGCGCTCGAAAAAAAGCTTCGCTCAAACAGTCTCGCTTCTTGGGATAATTCTATAACCATCACTTTGGAAATATTACGAAACCTACGCTAATGTTTTGTCCGCACCTGTACATACTCTACGGCTGTTTATCTCAATATAGACACATAACATACATTTCTATTCAGATTAATCATTAAAAATAAACATACTGCTTATTACAAATATTATTATGTAAGCACACAGCCATAAGGTATATGCTTATGATTTCAAAACATTGCGGAGATTTCGTCATTTTACCAAAACAAGGATTTTAGAATTTGCCAAAGAAGCGAGACTGTTTGAGCGAAGCGAGTTTCGAGCGCTTTGTGCAAATTCAAAATCTTGTTTTGTGAAAAATAGAAATCGTAGAACAGTTTTGAAATTATAAGTATATACCTTATGGCGTCCGTCATTCTATATAATAGTATTAATGTTTTATTTGTAAGCTGCCATGAGGTAGATGAGCGGTGAATTCCAGTAGATTGTTACCTCATTGGTCGAAAAGCTCTGTGCATTATCGATATATCTCTTTGCAGGAGCGAGATTCGAAAGAACCGCTGATGCATAAGGATCCTCAAGACTGCTGTCGGGTCCGCCGACAAGCATACCGGGAACAGCCTTATCAAGAACCTGAGATACTCTGTGATGAGGATGTGCGGGAGTCACCTTGCCGTATCCTGTTATGAAGCAATATCCGAGACTGTTGTAGCCGAGGAGATAATCAAGCTGTCTTTTGGCGTACAGATCATAGTCAGCATCAGAAGTCATTTCCTTTGCCATAAGAAGGACAATTCCGTTGTCGGCAACGCACATATTGCTGCCCCATACATATTCCTTCTTGAAAGCCATGAAGAATGCGTCTTTCGAAGCTCTATCCACGATGGTATCCGCTACGGCTATAAGATCCTTCTTGCATTCATCCGTAACCTTTACTCCGTCGGGAGCATTCATTACAAGGTCATACATACCGTAATTTTCCACATCAGCCCACCCGAGGCTGGCGAGAGTTCCCTCATCATTGGCAGCCTTGACTGCAGCATATCTGTCGTCTACATATGAAGCGTATTCCTTATCTCCGGTAGCTATGAGAAGCTCTACGGCCGCCCAGAATACCTCATCATTCGTTTCATCGTCGGGATATTCACCCGTAACTATGTCCTTGGGATTCTTGAAGCCGACCTTATCATCGCTGTCCTTTACATAGTCAAATGCCTTCTTTGCGGCATCAAGCGCTTTCTTTGCGAAATCGGGGTCAATATCCTTATAAACTACGGAAGCCTTTGCCATGACTGCGGCAAAATCTCCTGTGGCTGCAGTTGATATGGGTGCAAGGAAAAGCTCATCCTTTTCATCCTGAGGAAGTATAGTCTCAGGGAAGTTTTTGCAGGTCACCTTGTGATATACGCCACCTGTTGCTTCATCCTGCATCTTAAGGAAGAAATCAAGCTCATAGCGCGCCTCGTCAAGAATATCGGGGATTCCGTTTCCGCTCTCGGGGATTCCGGTATCATCATCTTCATTCTTGTAGGTCTCGTATGAAAGGAGAAGATCCGCTATGGTCTTCGCTCCGGGAACAACATACTTACCGTAGTCACCGGCATCATGCCATCCGCCGCATACATCCTTCTTCTCATCCGAACCGTAAACAGTAGCTTCGTCCATATGACAAGCGGGATGTGCAAAATCTCCTGCTATATCGGATGTAAGCTCCATTCCGCATCTCTGGTAATAAAGCATCATCTGAGTTGCGTCATAAACATCATCATAAATACCTTCACCGATGGTGAACTCATAGGTTTCGTCGTCTCCGACTCTCACAAAATAAGTTCCTTCGTCCTTAACCTCGGAAAAATCTCCCTGTCTTACGGACATATCAGCGGGCATATCATAGAAAAGCTCACCGAAGTTACCCGTATAAACAGTTTCTTTGCTCTTCTTGTCAACAACCTCAAATGTGTCTATCTTATCATAGTTTGATGTAACGGTCTTTACATCATCCGGTCTGTAACCGATCTGGCTTACGGTTACATCGGGTGTCGGGGGTGCTCCCTCTATCGCGGACGCATTTGCGCCGTCCTTAATCTCGAGAACGATATTGTCGATATAAACATTATGCTCGCCGGGATCGCCGTCCATATCCTTCATCTTACCCATATTAAATACAAGTCTGGGCGCCGGATCGGAAGCATCAGTCATTTCAAAATCCACGGAAATGTGCTGAGGCTCGGAATTAACGGTAATATAATCGCTTACATAGGCGTGATAATCTCCGCCGTTGAGCTGAAGCCTGTATTCCACCTGTCTTTCAATATCACTGTGGATATCGAAGGAATATGTGTAGACACAGCCCTGTGAAAGCTCAAAACCGTCAAAATAAACCTGATTTGCGTAATCGAGAACGCCGCATTTTGTGATCATTACATCCATCTCATTATCAGCATTTTCAATTTCGCAGATTCCGCCGTTGGAATAAGTATAAAAACCGCCGGTACTGCCGTCGTCAAAATTGATATCTACGACATGATCACCGTTATGAAACTCAGCCGCCGCCGTTTCGGTGGTTTCCTCCTGCTTTTCCTCAGTCGTTTCTTCCGTAGTCTTTTCTTCCGTATCAGATTCGGTCTGAGGAGCCGCTTCCTGAGTAGTCGGTGCCTCCGTAGAAGCCTTTTCTCCTCCATTACATGCTGCAAGTCCGAAAATCATGGAAAAAGCAATAATGAGACTCATTCCTTTTTTCAGCTTCTTAATCATTTAATTACCTCCCTCGGCCTTAGCCAGTTTTTCAAAGGAAAGCTCCCCGCCGTATATCGAAAGAGCGGAGCCGACAGTAAAATCAATCTTTCCTTTACCATAGCTTCTTATTTTTTCAATATCATCATAGCTTCCTATACCGCCAGCATATGTTATGGGTATTTCGGTGCATTCCGAAAGTATCTCCAGCAGTCTCTCATCGACACCGCTCTTTTTACCCTCAACATCCACAGCATGTATCAGAAACTCATCCGCAAAATCACTCAGAAAATGCAGATTATCCTTTGTTACCTGCATATCGGTAAAATTCTGCCATCTGTCGGTAACAATGTAATATCCCGGCTCGCAGTCCTCATCTCTGTATCTGCAGCTTACATCCAGGACAAGCTTTTCTTTCCCGACGGTTCTTTCCATTCTGAGGAGTCTCGGCATATCTATTATACCGTTTCTGAATACATATGATGTGACAATCACATGGGAAGCTCCCATATCCAGAAAGCCTACGGCATTTTGCGCCGTAATGCCTCCGCCTGCCATAAGCCCCCCCGGAAATGCCTTAAGCGCCTGTTCGGCAACCTTAACATCCCTAAGGTAATGCTCTGAACCGTGTTTATTTAGAATAATAACGTGGCCGCCGGAAAGACCGTATTTCTTGAAGAGCTCACCATAATACTCTCCGCCCTTATCGGACACATAATTATCGGTGGCAATGCTTCCTTCATCACGAAGTGATCCTCCGACTATCTGCTTAACGCTGCCGTTATGAATATCGATACATGGTCTGAATCTCATTTTTCCTTCTCCATATCTTCCTCTGTAACATCTGCCAAAGTAAATTCACGCAGTTTGCTGTCTGATACATCCTTCATTTTCACTATTCTGTTTGCCTGTCTGTTAATGCATCTTTCTATATAGTTTCTGACCTCACGCGCATTTGCGAAATTATCCTCATGAGCCTCGGCTCTTGCGGTAAGATAATCCTTTACATACTTCTTTGCCTTTTGGTTGGGTTCGTATTCCTGAGCCTTGCACATTGAAAGGAATATCTTATAAAGCTCATCTCCCGTATAATCCTGGAAGAAAATGTATTTATTAAACCGGGAACGGAGTCCGGGATTGGAATTTACGAATTCATCCATCGGGTCCGTATAGCCCGCAACGATAACGATAAGATTATCTCTCTCATCCTCCATCCTTTTAAGAAGCGTATCAACCGCCTCCTGCCCGAAGTCCTTATCATCCCCCGAATTGGTAAGCGTATAAGCTTCATCGATAAACAGGACTCCGCCCAATGCGCTGTCGATAACCTTCGATGTCTTGGATGCCGTCTGACCTATATATCCTACAACAAGATCGGAACGATCAACCTCCACAAGCTGCCCCTTCTTCACAACTCCCAGCTGCTTGTAAATACCTGCAAGAAGTCTGGCAACCGTTGTCTTTCCCGTTCCGGGATTCCCCGAGAAAACCAGATGCAGTGAAATCGAAGGCTGCTTCATCTCGCGCTCCTCACGCATTTTCTTGACCTTGATAAGATTGACGAGGTTATTCAGATCCTGTTTAACGCTGTCAAGTCCTACAAGAGAATTAAGCTCCTCCATGAGCTCGTCAAGAGTCTTCTCCTTACTTGCGTCTGCCGCTCCTCTTTTTACCACGGAAGCTGCTTCTTTATCGGAACCCGATGTGCTATCGGAACCCGATCTGTTGCCGGAGCCCGTTTCGTTTTTCTCAATATCTTCCATACTTTCAAAGTCGATCTTGTCCGGATCTATGCCCTCGCCGTTTTTCGGATCATATATCATATACGGTTTTCCGGACGCATACAGGCCGAGTCCCTGAAGATATTTATCCAGCATCAGACTGTAATTTGTCATATTGGAAAGCTCTGTTACGGAGGCTCCCGCATATGAAATGTATTCTCTTCCTATAGCTCCGAAGGCGTGTACTATATACCTCGAAATGGTAAAGCCCTCCGAGGTTCTTCTGTTCATTCCGGAAAAGTCTGCCTTCGCAAAATATGTAAGTGACCTTGGAACGGTATTGATAAACTTTCCACCGGTACATTTTTCATAATGGAATTTAAGGAACTGATCCGCCGTCATATACAGAGAAAAATAATCCCTGATAAAATCTGCGGAAAATGTGGTGCTGTTGCTTCCCGCCTCATAGAGGAAACCTACATATGAGATAAAATCATACTTGAGCATATCCCTCAGTCCCACCTCGGGAGGTGTAAGCTTTTTATTGGTCACATCATCCGCATAAAGAAAGCATGTATTGATTATATTTTTAAGTCCTGAGTTAAACATTGCTTTACCCATCCTGTTATTCAACATAAACTGTGAGTATGGATTATTATCGGCGCTCTACCAGCTGAGCTACGGCTGCAAGCAGCCGGCGGGACTCGAACCCGCGACATCCGCACCCGAGTCAGAAGTAAATCCGATTAGCTGCCGATCTTTCTCTAGTATTCTAAACCATATGCTATATAGTTGCAAATCATTTTATACCGCATGAAAGGAGAAATCATGCGAATGATACACGGGGCACGGCCAAGGATGGGCCCATGCGGAGCATGGGAGGATGCCCTTGGGCAAACAGGTCCACAGCAACACCCAATTCAAATAAACGGAACCATATAAGCGGGGATATAGTTTATTCCGTTTTCCCATTTATAATCCTTAGTATGGATCACATACCTATCTCTGATACGATCGCTGAACTTTTCGCAAAAAACATCCAAGGACTTATGTCCTCTATAATTTCCGGATTTTACTTCTAACGGGCATATCTTATTCCCTTTAGAAATGAGAAAATCAATTTCATACAGATGATTTGATGTCTCGCTTTCCATTGTGTAATAGAAAAGATTATTTCCTTTAGCAACAAGCATTTGTGCAACTGCATTTTCATATACATAGCCGAGATTTGCTTCCAGCTTATCCGAAAGCAGCTTATTGTAGATTATATTCTCGATATAGTTTTTATCCTTGAAAGCCAATGTTATAAACAGCCCCACATCTGATGTGAATAGTTTATAACGGCCGGTATCCTTTTCAAGTGCCATTCCGACTGTAGGATTATTAGCGTGAAATGCGATATTTAAAGTATAAGAACTCAACATGTCCGGCAACAAATTGCGTACCTGCTCTGAGCGCATACCCTCTCTGGCGTTTGATAAAACATATCTCGACGCATTGTTGCTTAGATTTGCCGGTATAGCATCATATATGTCCCCTGCCATACCTGAACCATCAATTTTTGTAAAATCTTCTTCATAAAGATCAATAATCTCTCTTTTTGTCATATCAACATCTTGAAGATTATTATATTCCAAATAAGATTCTATTGCCTGCGGCATTCCACCTATAAGCATATATAGTCTGAAAATGCGCATTAAACTTCTATGCATAGCATTTCCTGCAGGCTTTTTTTTATCTATAAGCGTTCTTATCGTTTCCGCAGTAATCACATCACCGATAGCCCATAAGAATTCCTCAAAATCCATAGGATACATTGATATTTTATGTTCTTCGCTTGGAATCAAAATATCTTTCGTATTCTTCTTAATTGAAATAAGAGAGCCCGTTTCAATATATTTATATCTGCCATCGGCCACAAGATACTTAATGGCTTGTCTGGCTTTGGGAAGTAATTGAACTTCATCAAATACGATCACTGACTCTTTCTCATATAATCTGGTTCCCGTCAACTGTTGCAGCTGAAGAAAGAAATAATCCAGATCATAAGTATCATCAAACAACTCTTTAATTGCTTTGCTCGTGTGAGCAAAATCAATCAATATATATGATTTAAATTCTTTCCTTGCAAACTCTTCTGCTATCGTAGATTTACCAACTCGCCTTGCACCTTTTATAAGCAGCGCATACTTATCGCTTCTGTTCTCTTTCCATTCAAGTATTTCATCATATATTTTCCTTTTGAATATCGGTTTTCCCATATTGAATGACCACCTTTCCGATAGAAGTATATCGCAAATCCCCGTTCGTGTAAACCTCATTTCTTCGCTAATCCCCATTCAATATTCTTGAAATTCTGCGCTAATCCCCGTTTGTCCCAAAATATTTGTGGCTTGCGACTCCCCTGTAGTTCGTTGCAATAACTCCTACATTTTGTCGGTGTAACTTCCGTGGGGTCGCATCATGGGACGGTTGAC
>CACYCJ010000173.1 GCA_902772925.1 uncultured Lachnospiraceae bacterium | reverse complement strand
GCCTATGGGATATTCCTTTAAGGTCAGCCGTGATAAAATGCACCCCAAGGAATTCCAGAAGCTGCTAAGTTCCATAAAGGGCTCGCCGTACGAAAGCCTTATCAGTAATGTGACTCTCAGATCTCTTCAGCAGGCAAGATACAGTGTGAACAATCTCGGTCATTTCGGGCTTGCCGCCAAATACTATTGTCACTTTACCTCGCCTATAAGAAGATATCCCGATCTTCAGATCCACAGGATCATAAAGGAATATCTTCACGGAAGCCTTGATGAAGGCAGGATTAGCCATTATAATGATATTCTCACAAATGTTTCATATGATAATTCCTTCAAGGAAAGAAGGAGCGTAGATGCCGAAAGAGCAGTTACGAGACTTAAAGAAATCGAATATATGGAAGGACACCTCGGAGATGTATTTGATGCAATCGTTTCTGGACTTTCGAATCAGAACATTTTCGTTCAGCTGGAGAATACCGTAGAGGGTGCTGTAAATGTGGCTGATATGTATGATGATTATTACAGCTTTGATGAAGCAACTTACAGAATGGTAGGAAGAAGGTCTCATAAAGCTTACTCAATAGGAGAAAAGGTAACAGTTCAGCTTGCTAAATGTGATAAGGTGTCCGGGACTATTGACTTTATATTTTTTGATAAAACCGAGGATGGAGAATAAAAATGTCAGCCGATAGTATAAAGCTTATAGCAAATAATAAAAAAGCGTTTCATGATTATTTCATAGAGGAAACCTATGAGGCCGGAATTTCACTTTTCGGAACCGAGATCAAATCCTTAAGACAGGGTCATTGCAGCATTAAGGAAGCATTTATATCCATTGAAAACGGTGAGATATACATTATCCATATGCACATTAACCCTTATGAAAAAGGAAATATATTTAACAAGGATCCGCTCCGGAAAAGGAAGCTGCTTCTGCATAAAAGCGAGATAAACAAATTATACGGCAAGCAGCAGGAGAAGGGCTATACCATAGTGCCGCTCAAGGTTTATCTGAAGGGAAAGCATGCAAAGGTTGAGATTGCTCTTGCCAAGGGTAAAAAGCTCTACGATAAGAGACATGACATTGCGGCAAAGGACCAGAAGCGTGAAGCCGAAAGAGATTTTAAAATAAAACTTGTTTAATCTATCTTTAAGTATTAAAATAATGCGTGGCAGAAAAATACATTAAGGGAGTTTTATAAATGAGTCAGGCAAAAGTAGATAAGTACAAAGAAGAAAAGAAAAACAGACAGAAGACAATGCAGCGTACAAGAATTCGAAACGGCGCTATCATTGTCGTAGTATTCCTGGGTATAGGTGCTCTTATCGGAATACCTATCGGTAAGAAGGCATATCAGCTCAAGCAGGAAAAGGATGCATTAAATGCAACGGTAACTGCTGATAAATTCGATCTTTTCTTTAAAGAATATTATGTGGCAAATTATGCTGATTTCTTTGATCAGGAAGAAACACCTGATATAGGAGAACAGGCAGCTACAGATACCGATTCCGAAGTACCGGAAGAGGTTGAATAAATATCAGGGCTAGTACCGGTTTCGACAGGGATTTAGAATCTGCGGAAGCCATCCATGGTGCGGGACCATGTTTAACCCGTAAAAAAAATAAACGCTGAAGATACTTTAGCAATCGCTGCCTAAGTGCAGCTGTCAAACCTTAAGTCATCCGCTGCTTTCGGATTTGGCATCGACCAGGCGGAGAACTGTCATACCAAAGCTTTGAGGTATGAACGGATCCATGAAGCTACCAAAGCATAAGACTTTCAGTGGCCGTATGTCGGAGGGAATTCCAATACACTGAATGTGATGGGAGAAACCGTAGTGGAAGAGTTTCTGGACACGAGTTCGACTCTCGTCTAGTCCACTTTTAAGTGAACGCCGTTTGGCGTTCTTTTTTTGTACTTGTTCTAAGCAATTCATGATTCTTATAATTGACATAGAGTAATTCTGTGAATAAAATATATAGCAATCATAGAAATAAGGAGGTTTGCTGGTATGCGTGAAAGTGATGATATTACCACCACAAAACAGTATAGTCAGGATATATTGCTTACTAAGCAGGAGGAAAACCTTGAAGACAGCCTTACAATACAAAAAAATGATCTGTTGATCAGTTCTAATAAAATAACAGAAAACAGGTTCAACAGAGTTTATGATACGGAAAAAAACAAATTATTTCTGAAAGACGTTGCGGAGCGCGAAATGCTTGCACAGGCAGAGGAAAGAGCACACGGAGAGCCTGTTAAGCAATTTAAAATGAAGAACAAAGGCTT
>CACYCJ010000172.1 GCA_902772925.1 uncultured Lachnospiraceae bacterium | reverse complement strand
TACGGATCATCTCAGAAAGAGACTTTTCGAAACCGCTAAAATGTTCGGAAGATAAGCTTAAGGAGAACTCTTATGATCAGATTATTCTTTGGTGGATTGTGGACTTTAATGGCATTTTTAGTTTCACTGCCGGCACATGTTTATTACAGATATCTTCAGAAAAACGGACGGGAAATGGAATCCTGGAAGAAAGCCAATAATTATGTAAGGCGCTTCTTCAAGTCAATCCTTTTCATTGCCGGTACAAAAATGATAGTAAAGGGTAAGGAAAACATTCCTGCAGATGAGGCTGTACTTTATGTAGGTAATCACAGAAGCTATTTCGATATCATAACGACTCATACTGTTTTTAAGGGACCCATGGCATTCGTTGCCAAAAAGGAATTCAAAAAATTCCCTTTCCTTAATCTTTATATGACAGATATCGGATGCCTCTATCTGGACCGTGAAAATCCCAGAGAAGCCATAAAGACTATCGGGCTCGGAACAGAATACCTCAGGAGAGGTCTTTCTCTCGGGCTTTTCCCCGAAGGAACGAGAAACCGCAAGACGCCGGGTCTTCTTCCCTTCAAGGAAGGCGGGTACAGAATGGCTGAAAAATCCGACAGACCCATTATCCTTATGGCACTAAGCAGAATAGATGATATTCTCGAAAACAACAGACCTGTAGGTCTGAAGCCTTGTAAATGTGTCGTACATTTCAGTGAACCGTTTTATGTATCCAAAATGTCAAAGGATGAGAGAAAAGCATTTTATAATTCCATCCCCGACAGGATTGCTGCCATGCTGGCAGAGGACGAAGCAGAGTTTAATAAATAAGATTTAGTAACGGAGGAGTTTTAATGAGTCCCTGGTTGATATTAATCATAGTACTTACGGTATTACTTGCTGCGACCGTGATACTGTATTTTGTCGGAAACAAAATGCAGAAACAGCAGCTTGAACAAAAGGAACAGCTGTATGCCACAGCACAGCCCACATCCATGCTTATCATCGACAAGAAGGTAATGCCCCTTAAGGATGCACACCTTCCGAAAACAGTCATGGATCAGCTGACCGCCAAGGGCAAGAGATATGCCAAAGCCAAGGTTCCCGTGATAAAAGCCAAGGTCGGACCTCAGATAGTATCACTTATATGTGACGATGCGATCTTCGACGAGGTTCCCGAAAGAGGCGAAGTAAAGGCCATGGTAAGCGGAATCTATGTAGTCGGTGTAAAGCAGATCCACGGTAAGAAAAAGAAGGCTGCCGAAGAAGAAACAGGTAAGAAAAAGAAGTTCTCACTTCGTCAGAAGCTTGTTAAGAGTCAGGCTGAATACCAGAAAGAACTTTCAAATGAGATAGCTTCCAAGAAAGAAAAGGAAGCTGCAAAGAAAGCTAAAGAAAAGCAGAAAAAGATCGATGAAAGAGCAAAAAAGATTACAGTTTAAGGATTTACGATTTAAATATCTTTTAGCAGCTATAGCCCCTATGATAATTTCGGTTATCATAGGGCTTATTTCATATTTCTCCGGACTGTTTATCGACATAATTCTTGACGGAACGTTTCTTTCGGGAATCACCGACGGCTTAAAGCTTCTGCTTCGATGCATTCTTTTATATATAGTATTTCTCATATGGTATAAGAAGCTTTCCGACAAAAATGTGTCAGGTGCCGAAAAAGAAGTAAAGACACTACTCACCCGCAATATCCTCATCTTTATCCTTACGGGACTTCTTATGGGATTCTTTCTGAAGGCAGCAGGCTGTTTCATTTTATATCTCCTGCCGAAACAATCGGACTCCTTCTGCGATCACATAATGGCGATAAATGTATATGATAATTCCGTATTTGCGGTAATAGTCTTCGTCGTATTTCTTTCCTTTATTGAGGAGATAATATTCAGATGCATTACCATTAATTATCTGGAAAAATTCTTCACTCCTCTTGCGGACGGCAAAAAGGTATATATGATCGCCAATATCTTAAGTGCGCTGATTTTCGCTTTATATCAGCTGAGCTTTATACACGGCATCATCGCATTTGCAACAGGTTTCTTCTGCGGATTTTTCGCAAAAAAAACAGACGACCTCCTGACGGCGGTGATCGTCCGTTTTTCCTGCAGTCTTGCCATGTCCTTTGTCCCGACAAGCGCCAGCTCATATCCTATGATATGCAGCGTTACCATGGCGCTGTCGCTAATACTATTCGTAGTATCTACTATATACTTAAATAAAAAATGACGCTTGAAGGTATATACATAATATTTCATAACATTGCGAAGGTTTCGTTATATTTCCAAAATGATGGTTATAGAATTATCCAAAGAAGCGAGACTGTTTGAGCCGAAGGCGAGTTTCGAGCGCTTTGTGATAATTCATAACCTCATTTTGTGAAATATAGAAACCTGAGAACAGTTTTGAAATAATATGTATATACCGTCCGGCGTCTGTCATTAATATCATTCTCAGTCATTTCTGTGGTAAGCCATTTCTATCATCTTGTCAAAATAATCACTCAGTTCAAATCCGGCATGCTTCATTATCATCGGATACATACTTATGGATGTATGTCCGGGTATTGCATTTATCTCGTTGAATACCACTCTTCCGGTATCCTCCTCCAAAAAGAAATCAACTCTTGCCATACCGAAGCAGTCACAGGCTCTGTAGACCTCAACCGCTGCCTTCATCACTTCAGCCTTTTTGCCAAGCGGAAGTGTCGGATCGACTATGGTACGGGAATCCGAGTTTAAATACTTTGCATCGAAGTCATAGAATTCTCCGGCAGCTATGATCTCACCCAAGCCTGCCGCAAATGCGGTTCCGCCGTAGCCGAAAACGGCACATTCTATCTCCCTGCCCTTTATATACTCCTCTACGAGTATCTTACTGTCATGCTTTGCTGCGCCCTTCAGACCTCTTATCAGCTCGGTACGATTATGGGCCTTCGAAATACCCATGGAGCTTCCGGCATTGGACGGCTTGATGAATACGGGATACGCATGGAATTTTTCAACCCTCTCTACTACCTTGGCCATATCCTGCAGTTCATATCTTCTTACAGGCACATAAAGAGCCTGATCGATACCCGCCGAATCCACAATTACCTTCGTAAAGAATTTATCCATGGTAACCGCAGAAGAAAGTGTACCGCAGCCGACATAAGGAATGTCTGCCATATCAAATAATCCCTGAATGCTTCCGTCTTCTCCGTAAAGTCCGTGAAGAATCGGGATAGCCACATCTATCTTCAGTTCACTGTATCTGCCTTTTCTGTTTATGATAAGCGTCCTGTCGGTATCGGGTGACAGTACCGCTTTTTTGTCGCTTTCTATCCAGCTTCCGTGCTTAATGCTGTCAATCGAATCAGTCAAAAGCCAGTGGCCTTCTTTGGTAATGCCTACAAGAACTATTTCGTATTTATCCTTATCAAGGGCTTCTGCTACGGTTACTGCAGAAACACATGATACATCATGCTCTGATGATCGGCCTCCGAATATCAGGGCTACTCTTTTTTTCGACACACCGTCCACTCTTAATATCCTCCTTGATGCATGGTATATATAATGTTCCGCTTCAAATTGGCGATGCATTACTGTCTTCCGATGCATATGCTTGTATAATAAATATCTCCTGCACCTGCTGCGTGCAGCTTCCTTGTTACTATCTCTATAGTCGAACCGGTGGTATAGATATCATCGACAATGAGAAAGCATCCGCTCACAGGTCTTGTAACCTGAAAAGCATCCTGCAGATTCTTCAGTCTTTCCGTATCACCGAGTTCCTTCTGAGGCTTTGTGTCTATAATACGAACAACCACATCACTTATCACGGGTATACCCATCCGTTTTGATAAAGCCTGTGCAAGCAATCCCGCCTGGTTATAGCCTCTTTTTTTCATTCTTTTTTCGCTTATCGGCACCGGGATCAGTCCTTGAGGTTCGATTGCATTAAATGCGTCCCCGAACCTTTCATATATCATCCCGGCATAAAAATCAATATATTCTTCCCTTCCGCCGTACTTTATACGGGCCACCGCATCACTTACAGGCGGCTTATAATTCAGAAGGGGAAAGCCTCTCACAAAGCTTCTCTCCGATTTTTTACAGTCTGAGCAATATTCCTCTTCCTCATCGAATATCTCCTTGCCGCACTTCATGCAGCGAGGCTCGGTAACGAAGCTCAGATTCCCCGAACAGCCCTTGCATATATATCTTTCATCCGGCGCGATAACACAGTCACATATAGCGCACCTTGCGGGGAAAAGCATATTTACAGCAACTTCTTCAGTTTTTGCAAGAATCCCGTGTATCGTTTCTGTTCCTCCGTATTGTCGATCATCTTGTTAACGAGTCCCACATTTCCGACCAGTACCACCATCTGCTTTGCTCTTGTTACCGCAGTATATATAAGATTCCGGTTAAACAGCTTGGGAGGTCCGTATAAAAGCGGGATAACTACGGCTTTATACTCACTTCCCTGAGATTTATGGATCGTAATGGCAAATGCATGGCTGAGCTCTTCAATACTGTTATAATCATAAATGCATACCCGGCCGTCGTCAAATTCCACCGTCACTTCTTCATTAAGCTCATCTATATCGGCTATAATACCCATATCGCCGTTGAAAACACCTATTCCCTCTTCAATGGCAATATTTTTTTTCGTATCACCGAATATCTTCCATTCGAGATTATAGTTATTCTTTGTCTGCATGACCTTGTCACCGACGCGGAATACTACATCATTTTTATCCTTTTCCCGCTTTTTTCTTCCGGGAGGATTTAGACTTTTCTGAAGA
Organism: uncultured Lachnospiraceae bacterium; assembly: GCA_902772925.1. GTDB lineage: Bacteria > Bacillota > Clostridia > Lachnospirales > Lachnospiraceae > Eubacterium_Q. The sequence goes on along the minus strand of CACYCJ010000172.1, from coordinate 2,758 downwards.
CTTCTGTTAAGCTCCTCAACACCCGTTTCATATTTTTTCATAGGTGCTATAACCTGAACCTCAAGAGGAGATATCTTCAGATACTTCGGAAGATTATCCGATACAAGCTCTATAACCTCTTTTTTTATCTCTGCAGATCCTCTCTTGGGGATAAAAAAGAAATCACTGCTCTTATTATCAATGATAATGTGCTCTCCGGTTTTAATCTTATGCGCATTGGTTATAATAGCACTTTTCTCATCCTGTCTGTAGATATGCTCAAGACGAATGACCGTAAAACACCCACTGCCTATCATATCCTTAAGAACATTACCGGCACCGACGCTCGGAAGCTGGTCCGTGTCCCCGACCAGAACAAGTCTGGAATCCGACGGAAGTGCTTTTAAAAGCGAATAAAAAAGAACGCTGTCCACCATGGATGCCTCATCTATGATAACAACATCACATTCAAGCGGGTTATTTTCATTTCTTCCGAACTTAAGCCTTCCTCTCTCGGAATCCTTATCGGAAGAACCTCCGAACTCGAGAAGACGATGAATGGTCTTGGCACTGTAACCCGTGGATTCGGTAATCCTCTTAGCCGCCCTTCCCGTCGGAGCAGCCAGCAGTGCCGTCTTTCCCTGCCCCAGGAAATATTTCATGATAATGCTTATTATGGTGGTCTTACCTGTACCCGGTCCTCCGGTAATTATAGAAACCGATTCGGTCACCGCGGTAATGACCGCTTCCCGCTGCACATCGTCAAGATCGATGTCACTGTTTTTTTCAATGCTTCTTACATCCCTGGCAACATTTTCCTCACTATCCACATCAGAAAGAGAAAGCTGTCCGAGCATATATGCGCTCTCATTCTCCACATAATGATTCCAGGAGCTGTAAACCGCAGTTTCATTATCGATTTCTTCTATAAAAATCTTTCTCTCCATGGAAAGGGATATAAGCGCATTTTCGATATTATCTCTGAAAAGTTCATCGCCCTTACCTTCCAGAAGACTCTCTGCCTCATTTATCAGAATATCCTTCGGATAATACATATGACCGTTCTGGTTCACACTATTTAAAATGTAAACTATAGCCGCTCTTACCCTTTCCTCTGAATAAAGGGATATACCGGAACGGACTGCCAGCTCATCGGCCTTTTTAAAGCCTATTCCTTCTATATCCTCTGATATCCTGTAGGGATTTTCCTTTATCACCTTAAAGGTCTTTGCGCCGTATTCCTTATAAATTTTCATTGCAAGAGTTGTGGATATACCATAACCCGCAAGAAAAATGAGTACATCTCTCGATTCCTTGTTTTCACTGTAGGAAAGTGCAATCTTCTGTGCCTTGCTGAGAGAAATGCCCTTTATCTCGGCAAGTCTTTCAGGCTCTTCCTCGATGATCCTGAGAGAATCCTCACCGAATCTGCTTACTATCCTGCCTGCAGTAACCTCACCGATACCCTTGATGACACCGGAAGCCAGATATCTTTCGATACCTACGATATCTCCGGGAACGGAAAGCTCGTAGCTTTCGAATTTAAACTGAAGATCGTATTGGGGATGAACCACAAATTCACCCTCGGCGGATATATAAAAGCCTTCTGAGATACCGAGTCCGTTTCCGACAAATATCTCATCGCCCTCGGCAGTCTCAACCTGAAAAACGGAATATCCGTTCTCTTCGTTATGATAAATGATTTTTTCTATATATCCTTCTCTTTGCATGCCCTTTAGATTCTCTGATCACTGATATAATCATTATACTTTCCGGTTCCTATGACCACTGCCGAAAGAGCCTCCTCGGCAGTAAGTGTGGTGATACCTGTCTTTTCTTCTATAAGCTGCTCAAGGCCGTGAAGAAGCGCGCCGCCTCCGGTCAGCACTATACCTCTGTCAGATATATCCGCCGCAAGCTCGGGCGGCGTTATCTCGAGTACGGAATGTATCGCATCCACTATCTGTCCGGTCTGCTCCCTTAATGCCTCTTCGGTCTCATCAGAAGTAATGGTAATAGTCTTAGGAAGTCCCGTAACAAGATCTCGTCCGCTTATGTCAAGGGAGATATTCTCCGGTCTTTTATAGCAGGTTCCTATATTAAGCTTGATCTCTTCCTCGGTCTTTTCACCGATGAGAAGATTATATTTCTTTCTTACATATCTGCCGATAGCTTCGTCGAAATCACCGCCTGCCACCTTGCTGGAGCTGCTGATAACTGTGCCTCCCATGGAGACCACGGCTATGTCGGTGGTTCCGCCTCCTATATCGACTATAAGGTTTCCCACGGGTCTGGAAATATCCACGCCTGCTCCTATAGCTGCTGCAACGGGAACCTCAAGAATAGTAACATCTCTCGCACCCGCATTGTAGGTAACCTCTTCCACTGCTCTTTTTTCCACCTCGGTTATTCCCGAAGGCACCGAAATGCTTATCCTCGGTCTCTTACCGAAGAAATTTCTGCCGACAGCCTTCCTGATAAAATATTTCAGAAGCTTTTCCGTGGTCGTATAGTCGGAAATAACACCTCTTACAACCGGTTTTACGGCGACGATATTGCCCGGCGTTCTACCCAGCATTACCTTAGCTTCCTCGCCTATCTCAACTATCTTATCAAGATCCTTGTCAAATGCGACAACCGTCGGTTCCTTCAGTACAACACCCTTATCCTTTACATATATAAGGGTTGTATTGGTTCCCAGATCTATACCTATGTTAGACATAATAAATCTTCTGCTCCGTTCTATAATTTTTCAGCCTTGTTGATTATATACATTCTC
>CACYCJ010000171.1 GCA_902772925.1 uncultured Lachnospiraceae bacterium | reverse complement strand
GGTATACCTTTTGCAGAACAAATTGAACGACATCCCCAACATGGATTCACTTCTCATGCAGATGCGCGACTTGGCATTCTGTACCAAAGGGAATGGTATTGGTCTTGATATGGATATGATCTCGTTTGGTGTGCAGAGGGGTAATAAGGATTCGGATGTATATTATAAGTTGGTGGATATTGATGTGATGCTACAGGACGACTATAGCAGGCATAAACTATATGACACAAATGTAATAGCTGCAAAGGAAGCACTCTCGTTGTTTATCCGCTACTTTATAGAGGAAGATGAGGTGAAAAAGAAGTTGCTGCAACAAATTAACAATTATCAATGGTAAAATATATATATGACATTTCACGTCTCCAATATGGGGATATTATCCTTGTGCGATTTCCGGGAAATGATTTGAGTGAAAGGGTGATGGAGAGTACAAATAGTGAATACTCTCATGCAATGTTATATGTCGGTGACTCTTCTTATATTGAAGCTGCTGACAGGGTTGTCGCTCGAAATCCTGCACGACTTATACTTGACAACCAGTCCGATTCGTGTGTGCTAAGGGTAAAAGAAGAGTTTTTGAAGCCATACACTATAGATGCAGCTATCTATTATGCAAGAAAAGTGGTAGGCAACCCTTATGCTTACAGGGATGCTCTGAGACTGGAGGCTGGAAGAACCGACGAGTTCACAATCGAGAAGCAACTATGTACCCGACTGGTTGCAAAAGCTTTTGCGAAGTCAGGACTTTATTTGGTTGATAATATTGAGATGTGTACTCCCCAGCAGCTTCAAGATTCAGAATATGTTGAAATACATAGGGAATACTTGAGGGAAACAACAGACTTCGACCTGAAGTTTGCTGCGAGTTATGATGTTACTGATGATATGGTGAATTCAATATTTAAGTTGTTTGACTCTCTTCGACCGTTTAGTGGCGGCAATCTCCGTACGATGAAACAACTCATAGACTATGTAACCAGCCATGACGAAGACGATGAAACAATAGCAAAGCTTCTGCAAGCTTCTGGCTACTTGGACGTGCTGAAGATTGAAGAGGAGAGGAACAAGTATAATTACGATAAGGATGAGTTTATCAGATATTATGGTGATAACTCATATGAGGCTGCTATCAGCGGGCTCGAAACTAACAGGAAAGGTAAATACCGTTACGAGGCCGAGTGTAATGAGCTGATAAGACAATTTGTTGCGGGAGGAATGAAGTCGCATACAATGCTTTTATTAATTGCTCTAAACAAACAGATTATTGAGCAACATGAATTTAGGGAAAAGGTTTGCTTTGAGGTAATGGAAGATCCGAGAACTTAAGGTTATGCTTAATTTTAAAGAACTAGCGGAGAATATATTATCCGATTTGATAAACAATGGTTCCGTATCGGATGTCCTTCTAAAAACTAAAATCTTTGCTTCACAAAGAAGTGACGACGAACTGCTTGGGTGGGTGACAAAGGAATTGAACGGATATGATGGAGAAAAACCACCAAGATACCGGCTACTGAATTGTGGCTTAAAGGTTCATGTGTTTGTTCCGTTTCGTGGTACGGCCAGAATAGATTTCCCAGTTGACATGATTGAGAATGAAAATGTGAGAGACAGATTGTCAAACCTTGCATTCCACATGCCAATAGCAGAGATAGAAAGGTTATGTAAAGATGCTGGAGGGGACGGTACAATAAAAATGAAAGTGCCAGTATATGCTTATCAGTTTATGTCTGAATTTATTAATGGGGACATTCAAGACGCATATCAATATTCAACTACAGCAGCAGTGTCTCAGATTATTGTTGCTGTGAAGTCTGTTCTGATTGATTTCTTGTTGAAGGTTAGTAGTGAAGAAAACATAAATTTCAATAACTTTATAAAAACAAACCCACAAATGATAACGATTAACAATTCTGGAATAATGAATACTGGTAGCGGTGATGTTAATGCGCAAGGAGCAACAGTTGTAGGTGGCGACAATAACATTGTCAACGAGAGCAACAAACAGGAATTGCTCAGAATTTTGGAAGAGATAGATAAAATTGTTGCACCTCATCATAGTTCAGATTATGATGATGTATCGAAAGATATTAGAACAGAATTGCAGAAAGATAAGCCCGAGAAGAAATTCCTAAAAAGGTGTTTCCAGGCAATTCCTTCATTTTTTTCTGGAGTTGCGGCGAGTGTAGCTGGTAATGGTCTCACATCATTAATTGAAAAAGCCATTGCACTTTTATAAAAGTGTACAGGCCGGAGAACAAACATTTAAACAATGCATGTATGTCAAGTTTCTTCTCTGGAACTTTTGACATTCGAACTACAATATTGGTAATAGATGAAGATACTAATTACAGGAGTCCACGGGTTTGTAGGCTCTAATTTGGTGAATGCTTTAAAAGACAAACACACTATTTATGGGTTAGATATTATCGCCCCGGCAAAAGATGGGGTGAGATATACTTTTTCGTGGGATTACCTTGATAGTAAGGATGGGATTCCTGAAGTGGATGCCATTATCCATCTTGCAGGAAAGGCGCATGACACGAAGAATAAGAGTGCGGCAGAGGTGTACTTCAAGGTAAACACAGAGTTGACAAAGAAGATATTTGACTATTTCTTGGCACATGAATCTATTAAAAAGTTCATATTCTTCAGTACGGCAAAGGCTGCGGCAGATAGGGTTGAAAGGGTGTTGACAGAAGATGTTACTCCTGCTCCTGTTGGGCCTTATGGGGAGAGCAAAATTAAGGCGGAAGAGTATATATTAAGTAAGATGGAAGATGTAAGAAGTAAAAATAAAGATGTGTATATCTTCCGTCCATGTATGATCCATGGGCCAGGGAATAAGGGGAATCTGAATCTTTTGTATGGTGTGGTGAAGAAGGGAATACCCTGGCCGCTTGGTGCCTTCGAGAACCGTAGAACGTTCACGTCGATAGAGAATATCTGTTTTGCCGTGAATGGTGTACTGACAAAAGATGTGCCATCAGGTATCTATAATATGGGTGACGACGAAGCTCTGAGCACCAATGAACTGATAGAAGAAATTTGCAAGTCGCTTGGTAAGAAGGCTCATATTTGGAGACTGCCAAAAGGCTTTATGACTGGTGTCGCCAAGTTAGGCGGTATGCTGCATCTTCCCTTAAATCCCGAACGCCTTCAGAAACTGACAGAGAATTATGTGTCCTCCAATGCCAAAATCAAAAAGGCATTGGGCGTGGACAAAATGCCAGTGGATGTAAGAACAGGACTTCAAAGGACGTTAGAGAGCTTTAAGTAAAAGGAAAAGTAATTTATTAATCAATATGAAAATGGATGTTTTGCATCGGACGTTACATCCGTCTGGACATGGGGCTTT
>CACYCJ010000170.1 GCA_902772925.1 uncultured Lachnospiraceae bacterium | reverse complement strand
GTTAGTATTGTTGTATTTTTGAGTCCATACATCTTGAGCATAGTTACTATTCATTACCTCAATTTTTACATTCTTAGCTCTCCAACCAGCCGCTCCAAAATCTACATATATAGTATTAGTCCATGAAAATACTTTATGAAGCGTAAGCTCTATTACTACAGTTGTTATATTAGTTGGATTGTTAGCCCAATATGAAGGAGAAGCGTCAAAACAGTTAGTAAGATCAACTGACTGAGTAGTTCCATCATATTTAACTATTGCCGAACCACCACGTTTGAGCAAATACGCAATATCATTATTCATAAATGGTATTAATGTCGGGCCATTTTCAGGATGAATATTTAAATATCCACCTGACAAATAATCAGCACTGTGATTAGCGAGACTAATGGTTCCCGATGAAGTTATTGTTCCACCAGAAAGACCAGTTCCTGCTGCGACAGAAGTAACCGTTCCAGTATTAGTAGTGTATCCACTATCATTAGTCAACTCACTAACCTTTGTTGGAACTGTAATGTTAGCCGTAGCATTAGTACTCTGGTTAGCCGTAAAAGTCTGAACATTAGTACCATTCTTCTGAATGGTTAAAGTCGCATTATTTACTGTCGGAATGGTAGGCTTATTAAGTATCCGAGCAACACCACTCGTGGCGTTCCAATCAGAATTTACTTGCGCCGCCGGTATGGTAGGTTTATTTGTCAAATCATTATACGAACCAGTGAATGCGACCGTTTTAAGATCAGTAAAGAACTTCTTAATTTTACCTATTATAGTTTTTAACGTATCTCCAGCTGCTATATTGGCTCTAGTAGATGCCTCAGTTACAGTAGGAGTTTGATTATCTGTTGTAACATTTGGAACATTTCCAAGTCCAACTTCAGATGCGGTATAACTAGGCTTGGTACTTGCCTTAGCCCAAGCATATACGTCTTTAGCATTTCTGCTATCAGTTAACCTCGGATCATCATCAGATATAAATTCACTATCGTTTGTTAATTCGCTGACCTTGGTTGGGATAATTAAATTACCGGTTACATTCCCGCTCTGATTGGTAGTAAATGACATTATGTCTACACCATTTCTTTGTAGTTTAATAGTTCCATTTCCAACAGAAGGAATATCACTATTTGACGCCAAAGTGCTCCAACTCCCCCATGTCTCTGAAGTTTGAGCAAATCGAATAGCTTTTTGACCGGTATTATCTACATAAGTTTGCACCGGTAATCCACCGGAAGGATCCATCCAAGGTGTAACGGTTATTAGAGTTCCGAAATTAGAACTGCCGGGTGCATCTATAACCGCTCTATTTTTAAATTCGGTTACAAGTGTTGAGTTCTGACCACTAGCTAAATAAAAACTAGGAGGGCTGTTCACAGATCTTGTGTCCTGTCCAAATAATTTTTTAGCAGTTGTAGCGGGCCCACCATTGGTAGTACTTCCAGCATAAGGGCCAGCAGTGCCAACACTTGCTTCGCCAGATTTTGTATGAAATGTTTTGCCTCCAAGAACGTCTTCAGGAGTAGCAGTATCTCCCGTAAGATCTATAAGAGTCTGATTGCCAAACTCTACTTTGTTTATAGCCATACTGTCTCCCTTCCTTTTATTCTATTAAGCTGGAGCTACAGCTCCAATCGTGGCAGTTTTTCCACCAGCAGCATTAGGAGTCTCTGTATATGCAATTGCCGCCACAGTGACTTGAGACAAATAATCATACCCAGCATCGGGTAAAATTGTTTGCGCTGTAGTATATGGTGTTACTGACTTAGTCTGAGCAGAGATTGCTTCTCCAGTATAAGTACCTGTTACACCGAGAATCTGAACACCTGACTTAATGTTGCCTTCGATAATCTTAGCCTGTTCGGTAGTATCGATCTTAACTTTGCCAGAACCATCATGATAACCCTGAGGAACAGAGTATTCCTGTGCCTTAGTAGTAATTACACCTGACACAGATCCGTTGTTCGGCATCGTACCGGTAAGTAAGGTGCCTCTTGCGTGTGCAGTCTTACCACTAAGTATTTCTCCAACAAGAGCCGTATCTGCAGATGTATCACTATCCTTTGTACTCGTACCAGTAATCACCGCGCCACTCGCATCATGCGCCGTAACTCCGCTCGCCAGATCGGAGGCGGTTATTGTGTCGGCGGTAAGATCGATAAGTGTATCATTTCCATATATGACTTTATTAATTGCCATAACGTTATCCTCCGATTATAAATGTTTTACCCTTTAAATTACTTGTTTCATAGTGAGGAATTTGTAATACAGTTATATTACTCATAACTGTTTTTTGTGCTGTATTAAGAACTGTATCATTATATGGTTTGGGCGTTATTACAAAAGGCCCTTCATATACAGGATATGTTCCACCTCCACCATTTCCTTCATTAACTTTTAATTTAATAGGTTTTTCTTTTTCAACTTTTAAACTAACTTTATTCTGATCCGATATCTTCAAATGTATCGGAGCGGAATTATCTTTAACTTTTAATTTAATAGGAGCATCTTCAATTTCTAGTTTTATTAATTGTGTCTCATCTACTTTTAAAGGTATCTTAATTTCTAACGGTTCCATATTAGATCACCCCGTCTTTTAATATATTCTCCACATCTATATTAGAAATTGTAGTTGCATATGCCTGTCCTTCGGTAGTTTTAAATCTTACCTGAACTGCACAGCTCCTATTATTTATTGCCAAAGTGTCCTGCTGTGAAAGAGGCACTTCGATAGTTTTAGTTGTGTCATCTATTGTAACATCGCTTAATGTTTTATTGACTTCGGCATTGGGGGTTTTAAATGTAACCCACATTTCAGCGAGATCCGCAAGAGATACATCTGTGTCCAGCTCTAATGTTAGAGTCGGAGTAGTTCCTCTATACATATAAGTACCTCCTTATAATCAAAAATGGCGGGGAATTCTCCCCGCCTGCTGTAACTATTAATGCCCTATAGGCACTGTAATGGAGCTAAGAGGAGTCGAACCTCTTTAACGATGCGTAGCGCGATACGCTCATAGCCGTCAGCCCCTAAAAACAAAAGACGCTTTGAATTAACAAAACGTCTTCGAAGACTCTTTCTACACATGGTAGATGAGATAAAGTTTTGCGCCCCCTCCACCGCTAGGACAGCAGTGAAAGGAACGCATGGAAGGAAGGAATCAATTAAAAGTAACGGGGTGGAGAGACACGATGCCTCCCTCATCCACGATCAGAACCATCTGTTCAGGTCTTCCGGTTATACGCTTTGACATTGTATAATCGTCGCCCGTTCCGCATAAACTTCCACTGCGGATTACTTTAACATTACTTATATTCTGGAAAGATTTATTGTGGAGATGTCCCATGATGACAGCCTCGGGTATGTGTCCAATCATAAACACAAGCTTAGCCACTCCTGACTGATCATTTGTGTCCATGTCACCATGAACTATAATATACTCCTTATCTCTTACTTCAATACTTCCAACACTAGAATCATAGTTAAATTCGTCAATAAATGTAATATTGTCAAGATGCTCAAGCTTCGCCTTGCAATACCAAGGGACTAGAGAATCCAGTCTTTCATTCCTAAGCACATTATCCTTAAGATTAATGCGTGAATGATTGCCACTTACGCTATTAACAAAGACATGTTCAAAGTGTCTGCTGAGTTCATAGAGAAAATCAGAAACCAATTCTGCAGCCTTAACAACTTGCTCAACAGCATTCTCTCTATTCTGTAGCTGGACAGTAAGATGAATGTTTCCACTTATTAAATCTCCAAGGAGCAAAACGTAGGCATCTCTTGAATTATTGCGATCCTGAATCTTTAATATTTCTCCAAGATACTCATCAAGTCTTTCCTTTGCTATATCACTGTTATATTTGCCGCCCCAAGAATCTACGTCTTCACCTATATGTAAATCCGAAAGACAGATGATCATATCATTATCACCATCTATAGTCTTAATTACATTTGGCTTATACTTAAGCTTACCGGTTTCGGCAACCTCTCTTCTAAGTAGAAGAATGTCTTCTTCAATTCTTGCCTCGTCGCGCTTCATCTTTGTAAGAGCAGCACGCTCATCAAAAAGCTTCTGCTTTTCCTTACGGATATCATATATTTTACTATCGCTACATGTGACAGGACGTTTGCTGTCCAAGTATTTCTTTACCATATATCCACCGAACGGCGTACCATTTGCCTTTCTAATTACATCGGCAGCGTAGTGGATATTATATTTTGCACGGATTTCTTCCCAATCAAGGTCAGAAACACCGTCAAGCTTGTCTTGTATATCTAACAAACATTGTTCATATTCTTCTTCGCTCATATTGAGCTTCTGAAGTTCTGCCGCTATATCCATCTAATCTCCTTTACTTAAATATCTGTTTGAGGCTGATATCCTCTCCAATAATCTTATGTACAATACCGAGCTCCTTAGCGCGGTCTGCATACATATACATCTCGCGATCCTTATTCTTGTCATACAGTTCTTCATCTATGGTTGTGCGATCAAGCACATACTGCTTAACACGCTCATTCATCCCGTCAAAGAACGCCATAGTGTCCTTCGCCTTTCCGGAAGAATTCTGTACATCAATCTCTCCATCGTGCTGAAGGAAGATGCTGTTCTTAAATGCATACCTTTCATCAGCTGCCAGATAGATTAAGTATGCTGCCGAAGCAATCAGGCCAAGCCCTACAACTCTAATCGGAGTCTCAGAGGATCTAATAATATCCATCATGGGGCCAGCTGCATACATATCACCACCATAGCTATGCATAAAAATTGTAATTGGAATTCGTTCCTTCCTAGGTATTAACACATCCTCAATGTTCCACTGGAGAATCCATGAGATTGCATCATCAATTACCATTGCGGTAACATCCTGATTAAATATCAATATTCTTTTTTGCAGAAAACCAGCACTTAACTTATCATAAATACCGGCCTCGTCATCATTAATAATAGAGCTAAGATCGATAATATCTTTAGTTATAGTCATATTCTTTTCCTTCCTGTTAACCATTTATCCGCTTACGAGAGTGATGTTAGCCACCACTCTCTTCATATGCGGACTTTGTTATTATGTCAAGAATCCAGTGTTTATGCGGGCTCCGAGGATTGCAACCTATTTAGGTGTACCCAAAAATTGCACTTTTTAAAGATTTTTTGAAAAACACTTTAACAACGCTTCGGGATTTACCTCATATAAAACCCTCAATAAGATTGCTCTATTCTTATTTAACTTACTCTTTAGACCGGCAGTTTGCTGCTCCATCTGCGGAGTCATTATAAATGCCCTGTCAAGTAGCCAGCTAAACAATCCTATATATTTACTGGGTAATGCTACCCGTCTTATTTCGTCTATCAGCTGATCGAAATCCTCCCTAAGTAGGAGATAAGACTCTATATCGGTCGTACATTCATCCTTGTCTATTCTACTTTCAAGTAGCTCTAGTTGAAATTTCTGTATAAGTTCTTCAACATTGCGCGAAGTCTTTCTATTTAAATCCAGCGGAAACTTTTTAAAGAAGTCTGCCGTAGGAATTGTTTCTGTAGTTGGTTTATATGATTCAAACTCCATCTTATATAATCTACACATTGGTGAATCGAGTTTGAAGTTTATTCTATTTGTTGGAAATCCTTTTCGGATCTGTTGCCAGAATGGCGGATATTTATTATCTTTAATGCCGATGTCGGCACGGATACGTTTTATTTCATTTGTAATATCTATTGAGAACGTACGTTTGCTGCTATCTATGGCTGCCTGAGCTAGCACAGCAAGTATGCACGCATAGTCTTTATATTTCTGATCGGGATAATTATATGTATATGTTAAACAAACTTGTGCCAGATTGCTGGATTCTCCTATATTCCTTTGGCTCGCACTTAGATTATTATCCATCAGCGCAAAAGCGGCGGGAGAGGAGTCGTATGATTTCTTACTCTTAGGTATATTATTTACTATCGTTGGATAGACTTTGTAACAATATTTGGCATGGGCTACAATTGCCGGAGCATTAGTTGTGTATATTGAGTCTGAGTCCTGATCTGCATTATGTTATCGTATCAGTTCTTTATCTGATACTTCTTATAGTTTCCTATAAGGTCAGACTATCTCATCACCTTC
>CACYCJ010000169.1 GCA_902772925.1 uncultured Lachnospiraceae bacterium | reverse complement strand
GGCATCCGAAAGCACAACCTCGGTTTTCTGTTTCACAGGCACATAAATGGTCTCTTTTTCCTCATACTTGCCGTTCCAGTCTTCATACTGCGACCTGACGATAAGCTTATAGGACTTTTCCTCCAGTGTTCTGAGGGTACTCATTTTGAGTGAGATTTCCTTTTCCTCTTCGCCGTTCATTTCATTTATGTAAACCGAACCCGTGCTGTCTACGGGAATCATTTCCCCGTTCTCCGAGCTTATCGTACACTTAAGATTCAGCACCTTTGACTTAGCCGTATTCTTAAGCTTTACAGTTACCGTGAATGTGTCTCCCGGATATATATTTCCCGAAGGATCGCTCGCCTTTATCTTATATTCCGAAAGTATAACCTTCGGCGTGATCGCCTTTACAACTGCCGGAGAAAATACAGCTGCGGCCAGAAGAAGCATCACAAGAAAGCTGCTGATTATCGCCAAATTTCTTTTTAAAAAATGTTTCATAGTCCTAACCTCATTTATTATCAGTAACCAAATGACTTAACAAATACCTGTACATTATTCACCGGAACGGGTCAGCTCTGTTGCTATATCCGGTCTCATTTTCTTAAATACCTTTATATTTGTACCGCAAAGCGCGGCAAACTCCAGAAGCATTGCAACGAGAATCGGAAGCCACGCGATATACATATCCGACGCTATGAAATATCTTATAAGCCCTGTATGGATATAGTATTCAATGATAAGTCCCAATCCTATCCCGAGTATCGAAGAAATGATCCAAACAATTCCGCCCTCCAGGATGACCGTCTTCAGAAGGCCTCTCTTTGTCATTCCGAGAGCTCTCAGCTGTGCAAATTCATTTTCCCTAAGCTTCAGATTACTGATGGTGGAATTAATGGTATTAAAGGTACTTACCAGCACGATAAGAAGAACCACAAGTCCGAAAACAATCATCTGCTTAAAGACTAATACCTGCTCGCTTATCATATCGATATAACAGGTACTTATCGCATCTGAAAATGTAACTCCATCCTCCTCGATAAGCCTCTCCTGCAATGCATTTCTGAATTTATCCTTACCAAGCCCGGAGCTTAAGATATTGCCGACATGGAACTTAATGCCCGAATAATCGTTCTGACCTTGCCCGGTCAGCGAGTAATAATTATCGAGAGGAACGATAAGCGCCGGAAAATCCGACTTCATATTCGGATCACCCCGGACCAGGCCCTCAACCACAAGGGTTTTAACCTTGCCCTCTTCAACCAGCTTCTGTCTTGCGGATTCTATTATCCATTTCTTCTTTTCCGCATCAAGGTCATTCCCCTTCGCCCTTTCAAGCTCAGAGCATACAAGCTTATCAAGTTCGACGGGATCGACTACCTTAATCTCATCCCCAAGCGAAAGATCCGTAAGCCTGAAAATCCTTTTTTCGGGCATATATCCCATGGAGACATCATTTTCGTCATAGTTTTCATTGAATTCATTTTTCAGATACAGCTCCGACTCGTTCATAAGAAGGACCCCGTTTTCGGAAAGCTCCGTAGTTCCCTCTATAAGCGCGGACTTATATCTTTCATAATCAGTATTATCATATCCGTAAATATCGAGACAGGTATTCGTAAGTTCAGTTCCCCAGTTTCTCACGGGAGTATCCATCCCGTATTCTTCCGCCAAGCCTTCGTCTCCCTCGTCAAATATCTTATAATCCACAAGTCCTTTCCCGCTGTCACGATAGCTTTTCAGATGATCATTAATCTTGATCAGGCTCTCGTCCCATGGCTTTTCCCTGTGATTGGACTTCATTATGTCATACATGTTATACATACTGGATTCAGTGGACTTAAGAAGATAATCACTGTCCAAATGCGCCTTAACCCAGCCCCTTTCAGCCGTATACAGAGTATCATGGTAAAAGTATTTTAAATCCTCCACTCCATCGGTATCGCTTATTACCTTTAAAGCTTCGGGTGAGTAAAGCTGCGCCTTCATTTCATCGGAGGTATCGGTTGAAAATGTGTCTGCATAAAAAATCTCCTGATAATATCCGTAATCTTCATTCATCGAACTGATGTACTTTATACCAACTCCGATCACTCCGCATACTACCACAACAGTCCCAAGGCCGAATGCCATTACGCAGACCGTTTTTATGAATCTTCCGGTATTTCGTCTTATATTTTTGTATGCATAGTCCCCTTCGACACCGAAGATAACACTCCAGATACTGCTACCCCGCTGCTTTATATGGCCGGTCTTGATTCGGTAATTTCCCTTTACCGCTTCGATAGGGCTTACCTTTAAGACATTCTTCACTCCGTCACCGACAGCAAAATACATATCACCGTAAAATACAAATGCCAAAAGCAGTATCGGCATAAAATGAAATCCCGGCTCATACTCCATCATGATCGAAACGGGAATGCTTAGCAGATACCCGAAAAATATTCCGCCCGCTATACCCACAGTTTCAAGGATAAGTGCCTGTCTGAAAATTATGGCCTTAACCTGCCTTTTTGTTGCACCAATGCATCTTAAATCCCCATAATCCCTGACTCTTTCAAGTGCCGAAAGCTGTACACTGTTTCTGATCATCCCGACACCGATTATCGCGAAAACAAAAGATATAAACAGGATACAGCAGATGATAAGCCTTCCCAGACCATCGTCATCCATCATATAAGTCTGCAGCACTTTCTCATTAAGCTCGGTATTTACACCATAGGTTTCTTTTATGTATTTATCATAATATTTAACAAGCAGAACATTATCCACATTAATGTGAAGCGCATTTGCTACTACATCGTTTCCGGAGTCATCTGTCAGGGTACTGCTGCCTGTCGCATATGCCTTACCCATATATGCGGAACGAACGAAATCCTCATTTACGATCTCCTGAATCACATTTTTGTCATCGGTCAGAATCAGGATCTCATAATCTGCTTCCTTCCTGATATCGGCTCTCCGATTATCCAGCCAGTTGCAAAAAAAATTGAGAAACGCGAAAAGCAATGCGGCAACGATCATACAGCCTAAAGCTGTCAAAAATGAGCGCCTTTTATTTTGTTTCAGATACCTGCCTGCCAGCTCTCTGTAATCTTCCATAGGCCTTTCTTATCCTTCAATCTGTCCGTCCCTCAGTGTAACGATACGATCCGCTTCCTTAGCAAGCTCCATATTGTGGGTGATAATAACCAGTGTCTGCCCCATGGTCTGAACCGATTTCTTAAGCAGCTCCATTACCTCCTGACCGTTCTTTGAATCAAGAGCACCCGTAGGCTCGTCCGCAAGCACTATCTTGGGATTATTGGCAAGGGCGCGGGCTATGGCCGTCCTTTGCTGCTGGCCGCCGGAAAGCTGATTCGGAAGATGCTTCCTTCTTTCCGTAAGACCGAGAAGCTCCATAATATGATCGATATATTCCTTATCCGGCTTCTTATGATCGAGAAGAACAGGCATCCTTATATTTTCCTCAACGGTAAGAACCGGGATCAGATGATAAGCCTGAAAGATAAAGCCCACCTTTCTTCTTCTGAAAATACTAAGCTCATCGTCACTGTATTTCGTGATATCCTTTCCATCCACCCGGACAGTTCCGTCTGACGGATTGTCTACACCGCCCATTATATTAAGCAGCGTGGATTTTCCGCTTCCCGAAGCTCCCACTACGGATACAATGCTCCCCTGCTCGATATCAAGATCGACATTATGAAGAGCAAGCACCTGATTTTCCTTCTCTCCGTATATTTTTGTAACGCCTTTCATTTCAACTATATTCATAGTTCCCTCCGTTTTCCGGGTGTTTGATTAAAAAATACAACCGGTCACTATTATCACTAACACATCACCGGCTCTGACTTTTAAACATATATCGACAGTATAACACAAACAAAACACATAGCACATCACAATATTTTTACAAATCAATAAAAATAGTGTTATAATGTCGACTCGGTAAGAACATAACAGAAAGCAGGTATTTAAAATGAACATTGTATTCTTTGTTGCACTCGGACTTTATCTCGCAATATTCATTATCATCAGTATCGTAGACTCAAAAAGGTCGATGGGCTTTTCGGACTATGCCGTTGCCGGCAGGATTCAGGGAAAGCTTGCCGTGACCATGACTATTCTGGCCACTATATTCGGAGCCTCCGCAACGATCGGTATCTGTGATACTGTTTATTCCATCGGATTTCCCGGAATTTGGTGGCTGGCTTTCGGAGCGATAGGTCTGATACTTCAATCGATCCTTATATCGGAAAAGATCCGTTCCACAGAGGCATCAACACTTCCCGACCTTGCCGGGATAATCGTCGGACGGCCTGCCCAGGTCATAATCGCACTGATAATAGCAATCTCATGGATAGGTGTCATCGCCGGCCAGCTTGTTGCATTAAACTCTCTGATAAGCTTTGCAATCGGCAAAGAAAGTGATGTCATTTTCATCATCGTCGCGGT
>CACYCJ010000168.1 GCA_902772925.1 uncultured Lachnospiraceae bacterium | reverse complement strand
TCTCGGCTTCGGATATATGGAGACCGACAAGAGCTATGTATCGAATTTCAAGGACGGTAAATGGGATGACGGATGTCTTACCGACAATCATACCATTACAATGAGTGAATGCGCCTGCGTTCTTCATTATTCACAGTCCTGCTTTGAAGGTCTTAAGGCATATACGACAAAGGACGGAAGCATCGTTACATTCCGCCCCGATCTTAATGCATCGAGAATGGCCGATACAGCCAAGAGACTTGAAATGGCAGTATTTCCCGAAGAAAGATTTATAGAGGCTGTTTGCGAGGTTGTAAGAGCAAATGAAGCATGGGTACCTCCTTTCGGTTCGGGGGCAACTCTTTATATCAGACCTTTCATGTTCGGTTCGAATTCCGTAATAGGTGTTAAGCCGGCAGACGAGTATCAGTTCAGGATCCTTACTACTCCCGTAGGACCTTATTTCAAGGGTGGCGCAAAGCCCATTACACTTAGAGTCAGTGATTTCGACAGAGCTGCACCTCACGGAACGGGACATATCAAGGCAGGCCTTAACTACGCAATGAGCCTCCACGCTATAGTTGATGCTCATGCAAAGGGCTTTGATGAAAATGTTTACCTTGACCCCGCTACAAGAACAAAGGTTGAAGAAACCGGCGGAGCAAATATGATATTTATCAAGGGTAATAAATTCATTACTCCCAAGTCAGACAGTATACTTCCTTCTGTTACAAGAAGATCTCTTGAGGTTGTAGCTAAGGATTACCTCGGAATGGAGGTTGAAGAGAGAGAAGTATTCTTCGATGAAGTTGCTTCATTTGATGAATGCGGACTTTGCGGAACTGCAGCAGTAATCTCTCCCGTAGGAAAGATCAACGATCACGGTAAGGAGATATGCTTCCCCAGCGGAATGGATGAAATGGGTCCTGTTACTAAGAAGCTTTACGATACTCTTACCGGAATACAGATGGGAACCGTAGAGGCACCTGAAGGATGGATTAAAGTAATAAAATAATGAGGTGTAACATTGAGTTTTAAAACAACACTGGAATATGCTGAAAAGCAGCTTCCGATTTGCGAAAAAAATGATGTGATATCCGATGAGCTGTTTAAGAACTACGGAGTCTACAGAGGACTCAGAGACCTGGACGGAAAAGGAGTCCTGACGGGACTGACCAATATCTCGAAGATAGTTTCATTTGACGAGACGGACGGAAAAAGGATTCCGTGCGACGGTCAGCTGTGGTACAGAGGCTACAATGTAAAGAATCTGGTTCAGGAATATGTGGCAGACGGGTTCGGCTTTGAAAAGACGGCATACCTCCTTATGTTCGGAGAAAAGCCTGATGAGGAGCAGACGGATGAGTTTCTTCAGATACTGGCAAAGAACAGGACTCTTCCCAGAAACTTCGTAAGAGATGTAATTATGAAGGCACCGGGCAAGGATGTTATGAACAGCATGACAAGAAGTATTCTGACGCTGGCTTCATACGATCCCACCATTTCGGATAACAGCTTGGCCAATAATATATCGCAGTGCATTAAGCTTACGGCAGTATTTCCCATGCTGGCTGTTTACGGTTATCATGCCTATAACCATTACGAAAATCTCGGAAGTATGTATATCCACAGACCGAGTCCGAAAAAGTCAACGGCCGAAAATATACTTCTCATGCTTCGCCCGGATAAGAAATATACCCCGATAGAAGCAAGAGTGCTGGATGTGGCATTGATGCTCCATATGGAGCATGGCGGAGGAAATAACTCCACATTTACGACCAGGGTTGTTACTTCTACAGGCTCGGACACTTATTCGGCAATTGCTGCGGGAATGTCATCGCTTAAAGGACCTAAGCACGGCGGTGCAAATATAAAGGTTATGCAGATGATGGATAATATCAGAGAAAACATTTCCGACTGGAAGGATGACGAAGAGATAGAAAGATATCTTTCGGATATGCTTGACGGAAAGGTGTTTGACAATAAGGGGCTGATCTATGGAATGGGCCATGCCGTTTATTCGGTATCGGATCCGAGAGAGAGAACCTTTAAGGAATATGTCCTCAGGCTTGCGGAAGCTAAGGGGCGTGATGAGGATCTCGACCTTTATCAGAGGATTGAGAGGATCGCACCCAAGGTTATAGCAGAGAAGAGACACATTTATAAGGGTGTAAGTCCGAATGTGGATTTCTACAGCGGATTTGTTTATGAGATGCTTGATATTCCCATGGAGCTTTACACGCCGCTCTTTGCCATAGCAAGGATTGCGGGCTGGGGAGCTCACAGGATAGAAGAGCTTATAGGCCACGGAAAGATCATCAGACCTGCATATCTTTCCGTTATGAAGGAAAATGAATAAATGTGTTCTGTGTCATTTCAGTGAATCGAGGTAATCCCTTACACGTGAGCCGTATTTCATTTTGTCGGCATAGCTTTTAATTCGGGAAACGGTTTCGTCATTCATGGAATTACAGAAATCCGATAAGGAAGCTGCCTTTCCGGTATCCTCCGGCATTGCATCAAATCGGATCATGTCTACAAAGGAACGCTCCGGCGAATAGATGCGGAAGGAACCATAGGCGGTAGGCACATTTATGATATCTTCTTCAAAGGAATTATCGGTTATATAATGCCTGTTTACAGGAAAAGGAAGCGACAGAGCTGCTCTGTCGCTTCTTTTTGTTGCGACGGAGACTGCTTCGGGTTCGGTTTTTAGTATGCCATGATAAAACAGAGCGCTGTCGGCGCAGATTACCGCATCGGAATTAACAAGACAGATTTCGATAAACTTATAATTTGAAGGCTTGTCGTTCTCCGGATCAACCTGCTGATAAAGGCCGTGCGAGATTTTCCTTACGGCATTAAGCTTTATAAGCTCGTTTATCTGTGTTCTCGTTACTTTATTTTCCGTAAGCACGGAGGAATAAAGGTAGCCGTTAGTCATGCCGCCGTTATGCTCTGCAAACAGATTCATTATCTTAAGATATGTTGAATGAAGCAAAATGCCGTCCTCCTGTCTGATATTTACATCAACAGTTATTATAATGACAAAAGCTTAAAGATACAAACAGAACTTCCGCGTTTCGGAACAGTTTGACAAATGCCTGCAATGCATTTATTATACTTACGATATTTTTTGAGAAAATTCAGAGGTTTCCATGAAAAGTTTAGTTGTTCATAACGACAGAAAGCATCAGAACAGATTCATATTGATAGAGCTTGTGAAAAAAGGCATCAGGCTTAAATATCGAAGATCATACCTCGGTATTATCTGGTCCCTCCTTGAACCGCTACTTACAACGATAGTCCTGACCATCGTATTCGGAACGCTGCTCGGTTATAAGGATCCGACATTTCCGGTTTATATTTTGTCCGGAAGACTTCTGTATTCATTTTTTTCCCAATCTACAACCGCGGCGCTTAAGTCCATAAGACAGAACAGTGCCATGATAAAAAAAGTATATGTTCCGAAGCTGCTTTATCCGCTTTCGGCAGTCATCTTTAATTATGTGATATTCATTATTTCGCTTATAGTGCTTGTGGCACTGTCGTTTATCATGGGAGTATATCCCACGCTATACATCTTCCAGGCAATTATCCCGCTTGTGCTTATTGTTGGCTTATCCATCGGAGTGGGACTCATACTTTCCACTGTGGGAGTGTTCTTCAGAGATATGGAATACCTGTGGAATGTTGTGCTGATGCTTATAATGTATACCTGCGCGATTTTTTACAAGCCGGACAGGATCATGGGAAGTAAATGGTCGCTGGTTCTCAGGCTTAATCCGCTGTACTGCATTATAGCAAATTTCAGAAATGCGATTTACGGGCAGAGCATGGACTGGGGAATGATCCTTTATGCCACGGGCTTTATAGCGGTTTCCATCCTTATAGGAATATGGATGTTTAAAAAGAATGAGGATAAATTCATTCTTAATATATAAAAGTATTTTCGGAATGTGTCATATAATGCATATCCGGTTATGATGATAGGAAAAAATAAATGGGCGAAACTGTATTAAAGGTTGAAAATGTCGGTATGAAGTTCAACCTCAGCAAAGAAAAAAATGACAGCCTTAAAGAATATATGATAAAGCTTTTGTCGGGAAAGCTTCAGTATGATGAGTTTTGGGGGATAAAGGATGTCTCCTTTGAACTCGAAAAGGGAGACAGGCTGGGAATACTCGGACTCAACGGTTCAGGTAAATCCACGCTTCTTAAGACAGTGGCGGGAGTATACAGACCTACCGAGGGGCATATTGAAAGGTCGGGGCTGCTGGCACCTCTTATTGAACTGGGTGCGGGCTTTGATCCTCAATATACCGGAAGGGAAAATATTTATCTTTACGGTGCCGTGCTCGGATTCAGCAGAGCATTTCTTGATGATAAGATCGAAGAGATAATAGCTTTCTCGGAGTTGAAGGAGTTCATAGATGTTCCTCTTAAAAACTATTCATCGGGAATGAAATCAAGACTCGGCTTTTCCATCGCGACCATCGTTGAACCTGACATGATAATACTTGATGAGATATTATCGGTGGGAGATGCAAAATTCAAAAAGAAGAGCGAAGCGAAGCTTATGAGTCTTTTGGAGAAGAATGTGACGGTGCTCTTTGTGTCACATAATCTTCCGCAGGTAAAGCGTATATGCAATAAAGCGATGATACTTGAAAAGGGACGCATGATCTCGTTCGGTGATATGGAAGAGGTAACGGAGAAGTACAGGGAAATGACCGAAAAGTAGTTGCGGTTTAAAGTTTGGAGGATAAAGAAAGTGCAGGGACTGATAGAGATAATAAAGGTTATTGTCATAGGCATCGTGGAGGGTATAACCGAATGGCTTCCGATAAGCAGTACCGGCCATATGATAATAGTGGATGAACTGATAAAAATGAATTTTTCCGATGACTTCAAGGAAATGTTCATGGTGGTGATCCAGCTGGGCGCGATACTTGCGGTAGTACATTTGTATTTTTTCAAGCTGTGGCCCTTAAAGAAAGATGATGACGGAAAGATAGAGGTAAAAAAGAATACTATCGATATGTGGATAAAGGTCATCATTGCGTGTTTACCTGCGGCGGTAATAGGATTTCTGCTTGATGACTGGCTTGATAAGTATTTTTATAATCCTGTCGTTGTAGCCATAATGCTCATTGCATATGGTATCTGGTTTATCCTGATAGAAGAAAAGAATAAGGATAAAAAGCCGAAGATAAACAAAATGTCCAAGCTTGATTATAAGACCGCATTTTTTATAGGACTCTTTCAGGTGCTTGCTCTTATCCCGGGAACATCAAGATCGGGAGCTACCATAATAGGCGGCCTTACTATGGGCGTTTCCAGGCAGCTTGCGGCGACATTCACATTTTTCCTCGGAATACCGGTGATGTTCGGAGCCAGTCTGCTTAAGATCGTAAAATACGGATTTCATTTCAGCCTTTATGAATTTTCGGCGCTTCTCCTCGGAATGCTTGTTGCTTACGGAGTATCTGTATTTGCCATAAAATTCCTTATGCAATATATAAAGAAGCATGATTTCAAGGTGTTCGGTTATTACAGGATAGGACTCGGGGTTCTGGTGCTGATCTTCTTCGGTATCAAGGCGCTTATCGCAAAATAAGAACAGAAAAATGACGAAAAAATAAAATAAAAAAAGCTTGCTAATGATTTAAGTATGTGGTACTATGTCACTTACTGAGTCGTAAAGACTTTTTTTTGTGGTGTTTTTGCGCCGTTTTGGGCGTAATATATAGTGGTTTAATGGAGGAAATAAGGCAATGAG
>CACYCJ010000167.1 GCA_902772925.1 uncultured Lachnospiraceae bacterium | reverse complement strand
ATACGGATAAAGAAGATTATTATATTGACCTTGTCTTTTACAATTTCATCTTGAAATGTTTTGTGTTGATAGATTTAAAAATTGGAAAGGAGACCAGATATGACAATTATGAATGAATTGGATTCCACCTGTGGGATTTCAGATGAAGAATTAACACAAAGATTCAAGGAATCCATCAGGATAGATGATGAAGTTAGGAGGATTAAAGGATTGCCTGTGGCTAGATATGACAGCAAGTCTAAAAAGGCTTATCTTGAGTATCCTGATGGGAGGCGTGAGTATGTCGGAGAAAAATGAGGTGTGGCTTCCTGAAGTTATTGTGTTTGCAGGTCCAAATGGAAGCGGTAAGACGACAATAACCAAGATGGCTAAAACCGTGGGAGAGTACATTAACGCTGATGATATAAAGAGAACAACTCTTTGTTCAGATCTTGAAGCAGCGGTTAAGGCGGAAGAATTGCGGGAAAAAATGATAGAGCAAAAAAAGGATTTTACCTTTGAGACTGTTCTATCCACAGACCGGAATCTGTTGCTTCTGCTTAAGGCGAAAGAACAGGGATATTTTGTGAGATGTATATATGTGCTGACATCAAATGTGGACATTAATGTTGCACGAGTCAGTGCAAGGGAGGCTTTGGGTGGTCATGGAGTGCCGGAGGAAAAGATCCGGGTGCGATATGAAAGAGCTCTAAAACTTATTCCGCAGCTGGTAGATATTTGCGATGTTCTTCATTTATATGATAATACCGATGCACCTTTCAGAATATTCAAAAAGCGAAAGGATGTTTTCTATAGGTGGGCTAACGATTATTGGAATGATACGGAGATAGAAAATTTAACTGGTATTAAGAATTTCACAGAAATATCATGAGATATGTGCCCTTGAGCGTATCATAACTCGCAAGGCGGTGTAAGTAAACAGGCGGAACAGTCGCCCATGTCGTTCTCTGGAAAGGTTAAGGGGGCAAATTATGACTTATCTCTACATATATCGAATGACAGATGATACCGGTTTTGCACCGTGCGTTGATAATGATTTACTCACCTTAGCTTGTTGCAAAGGTGGGCAGATACGGGAAGGAAAAATTATTAATACCGGTTTAAGATACAAAATTGGTTCAAAAAAGAATGGCGTTGATTATTCCACTGACAATGTATACATTCTCGGAACCTATAAAGATAAACTGCTATACGTCGCTCGGGTAACAGATGTTGTCACTATGGAAGAGTACTATAGCGGTATGTCAAAAGGCAGAACTGATGATATTTATTCCTTGAAGAAAAATGTGCTTGTCCGAAACGATAAGCTACGAAAGCAGAATGTACACACTGATGAAGGAAGAATAATAAGAGATATTGCCGGAAAATATGTTCTAATTTCCGAAGACTTTGTTTATCTTGGTAAGGATGCAGTTCGTGTAAATCTTGTAGAAAAAAATGCAAGATTTCAAGAAACTAAAACTTATACAGGTGATACTGCAGAGGAGATAGTTAAGGAATGCTTCAAATATCGTGACGGTAAGAAACACGAACCGACAAAACCCTTAAAGAAGAACGGAGGTTGCTCTTGAAAATTATATTATCCAGAAAGGGATTTGATTCCACATATGGAGGATGTCCAAGCCCAATAATGCCGGATGGAACTTTGTTGTCAATGCCAATCCCTGCGGACGAAGGTATCTCGTATTCTGAAATATCTTGGAATGGTATTACATATGCTGATATTCTTAAACAGATCAATCCCAAGAAAAAGTACGATAAATGTCATGTGGATCCTGATATCAGAAATAATAGAATAGAACCGGTTGCCGGTTGGAAACCGGCATTTGGACAGGCAAACAGCCCACTAGGTCAGTTGAGAAATGCAGGAGTAGAAACCGGAGATATTTTTTTGTTTTTTGGTTGGTTCAGAGGAGTAGAGAGAGTAGAGGGTAATTATAGATTTAGGAAAAGAGATCCGAAAGATTTCTATGCAGGAAATGACTTGCAAGTGATATTTGGTTATCTACAGGTAGGAGAAATAATAACCAATCAGGAACAGATTAAGCAGTATTTTTGGCATCCTCATTCCTCAATGAAGCACACGAAAATGGTGAATAATGCGTTGTTTCTTCCGACTGAAAAGTTGTCAATTAATCCTTCAATGAAAGGATATGGAACCTTTGATTTTCGTAAGGATAGGGTTCTGACTATGGAAGGGAAGAGCAGAGCTACATGGAATGAGTATGATTTCCTTAAGCCGGAACATATATATGGCAAAAAGAAGAATTTAGCAAAAAAAGATGGTATTTATTATTCCGGTATTTGGCAAGAAATGATTATTTATGAATCAGAAGGGCTGATAGATTGGGTAAATAAAGTCGTTTGTTAGTTTGTATCAGAAGTGTTCTTGATTAAACAAGCTTGGAAACTTGTTTGAAAAAAATGTAGATCAACAAAAAATTCAGCATGAATTGCTTACAGGAGGAAGGGATAATGGCAAAGGGTGTGCTTTATATAATGACTACAGTTGTGGACGGGCTTATAAAGATAGGCAAGACACAGACCTCTCAATATGATAAAAGAATGTATCAGTTAGAGAGTAATGGTTATAAGAATGTTACAGGGTTAAAACGTAAGTTTGCTATTGAGGTCGATGATTACAGCGAAAAGGAAATGTTGCTACATAAAATATTTGACCGTTCCAGGGTCCCGAACACAGAACTGTTCGCTCTTGATCCGGAGCTTGCTGTATCACTATTATCAGCATTAGAAGGAACCCAGATATTTCCCGAAGTGACAGAACAAACAAAAGAACAGGTGTTTAACGAGGCTTCAGAAAGTGTGAGCAATTCATCCGTTCCTAATGGTACATATTATATGCAACGGAAGATTAAAAGTAATAATAAGACTATTAAAGCTACTATGCAGGTAAAAAACGGAAAGTTTAAAGTTCTTGCAGGAAGTGATTTTTGTCCTGTAAATTCGGACAATATATCTAATAATATGATTAAGAGAAGGTCAAAAGCGAAGATCAAAGCAGGTAAACTGGCATCAGATGAAGAATTTAATTCAGCAAGTTATGCGGCAGTATTTGTTTTAGGAAATGCAGAGAATGGACTTGTTAAATGGAAAGATAAAGATGGAAAGACATTGAAAGATATTATCTGTTCCGGCGATGACGATTAATATAGTACATAAAAGGGGATAAGAAATGGCAAGAGTACAGTCTGAATATGATGTCGAAATTAAATTTATAGAGCGACTTGAGGAGAAAGGTTACGAGTTTGTAGAGCTGAAAACCTATGACGATGTAATAAATAATTTTCGGGAAAAACTTACCGAGTTTAATTCAAAAAAACTACTGGAAGCAAAAGGCATAGCTGAACTTTCGGATTCTGAGTTTAACAGGGTTCTTATTTATGTTGAAAATAAAAGTGTCTATGAATCAGCAAAGATTCTTAGGGATAAATACATTCTTCCTTTAGATAATGGAAAAACCATATATTTGGATTTCTTTACATTTGATCCGGACAGAAATTATTATCAGGTTTCACATCAAATAACTATGGATAAAAAACATAAGGATGATGTACGGTATAAAAATCGCTATGATGTTACTGTATTGATAAATGGTCTTCCATTAGTTCAAATAGAACTTAAAAGACCGGGAGTTGAAATAAATGAGGCAATAAATCAGATCAATCGATACAGAGCATTTTCTTTCAGAGGATTGTTTAGGTACATTCAGCTGTTTGTTGTTTCAAATTCCGTTCAGACAAAGTATTTTTGTAATGAGAATGAGATGGAAAATGGAATATACAACCCTGTTTTGAAAAGCTTAGTTTTCTTTTGGACAGATGAAAATAACAAAAGAATCAACACTCTTGATGCATTTACATCTGAGTTTTTCAGAAAAACAGCTATAACCGAAATGATAGACAAGTTTATGGTAATAAAAAGTACTGAACCTATTTTGATGGTTATGAGACCGTATCAGATTTACGCTGTCAAAGCTGCAAAGAAGAGAATTCTTGAAGCAAATCAAAATGGATATGTATTTGCATGTACCGGATCCGGAAAGACACTTACAAGCTTTAAACTTGCTCAGCTCCTAAGAGATGAAGCAAGGATTGATAAGGTTATTTTCCTTATAGACAGGAAAGATTTGGATGATCAGACAGTAGATGAATACAATTCATTTGAAAAAGACTGTGTGGATAATTCTGATAGTACATATGTTCTTGTAAATCAGTTGAAACAAGATGATAGAAAACTTATCGTAACAACTATTCAAAAAATGGCTAATGCTGTCAAAAGTAGCAGATATGCTGGTCTTATGGATCAGTATAAAGAAAAGAAAGTCGTTTTTATTATAGATGAATGTCACAGATCGCAATTTGGTCGAATGCATGCAGATATAGAGAGGCATTTTGAAAACGCTAATTACATCGGATTTACAGGAACTCCGATATTTGAAGCGAATAAAGGTAATTCGAGAAGAACTACGGCAGATCTGTTTAATGCCGGTCCTAAACTTGATGCTTGTCTTCATAAATATATGATAAAGGACGCTATAGCAGACGGTAATGTTTTGAGATTTTCTGTGGAGTATCAAAGGACTATCTTTGCTCATCATGTGGCAGCAAAGGGAATAGATCCAGAGCAACTTGAAGACCCGGATTACTGCAGGCGTTACAATATTGATATAGATAATCTGTATCATGATGATGAAAGAATCCGAAAAATAGCAGAGGATATATTTGAACATCATGAGCAGCATACACATCCTCAGGGAAAAGATATATATACGGCACTTTTTGCCGTAGATTCGATAAAAACGCTAGGAAAATACTATGATGTGTTCAAAGATTTGAACAGCAAGCAACCTATTGATAAGAAATATAAAGTTGCAGCAATATTCAGTTATGGTGCTAACGAAGATATGGATGACGGAGCCGATGAACATTCTGCCGAACTTCTTTCTCGTATTATAGATGATTACAATTCGATGTATGGAACTTCTTTCGCTATAGATACTTTTGATTCATATAGAAAGGATATAGCGAGGAGGATGAAACAGAAGAATCTTCCCCAAGTAGATATCCTTCTTGTCGTAAATATGATGCTCACCGGATTTGATGCGAAACCGCTTAATACACTCTATCTAGATAAGAATCTGGTATGGCATACTCTTGTACAGGCATACAGTCGTACTAACAGAGTTGACAAAAAGACTAAGCAGTTTGGACAGATAGTGTCGTATAGAAACATTAAAAAGTGGCAAGATGAAGCTTTGACTCTTTTCTCCGGAGATGGGGATCCGAATGAATATCTTCTTGAAAATTATGAATACTATGTTCAAAAATGGATAAATCAGGATCCTATTTTAAGAAAAATTATACCTACAGTTGATGATGCCGGTCAGCTTCAGAGTGAAGATGAGATTAGGATGTTTATCATAGCCTTTAGGACTATGGTTACTATCCTTGCTACATTAAAGACTTTCAGTAAGTTTGACTGGGATGATCTGGCGGTAGTTATGGATGAGGACGAATTTGAAGGTTATAAAAGCTGGTATCTATATTATAGAGATCGGCAAGGGCGTGATCCTAAGGTTCCGGTTCCTATAGATGTGGACTTTGATGTTGAACTTGTTAGGACAGATCGAATTAATGTTATTTATATTTTGAATCTGTTAAAGGCGGCTAAAAACGGAAAGAAAATTAAGGAAGAGCAGATACAGGCAAACATAGATCTTATATTGAGAGAAATAGAAAGGTCTGATAACGAGTCCTTAAGAGCAAAGAAAGAAATAATGAAAGGATTCATTGAGACAAGATTTTATGAACTTCCGGATGAAGCTGATATAGAGCAGGCATATGTGGAGTATGAAAAAGAAAGCCT
>CACYCJ010000166.1 GCA_902772925.1 uncultured Lachnospiraceae bacterium | reverse complement strand
GTTTTCCTCACTGAGGTCATTTGTTTCCATCAGCTGCCGTCCCATCGAGACGATGGCAGCATGATCTGGTACCGGCATGGCATTTATTTCTGTACTATTGACCTGAGTGGAGCCGTTAAGAATACGGTAGTAGATATCGTAGATGGTGCTGTTCAGCAGTGTATAGATGCCATAGGCTTCCTCTGCTGAAGAGCATTTGATGAAGTTTATTTTGTTCTGGGTACCGATATGCTCATATTGAGGATAGTCGGTAACCAATAGGATACCGCATTGCAGGCGGCGACGTTCCTCTTTCGCTGTGAAGCGTTTAACGAAAACATAATTTCCGTTGTCCTGAAGATATCCTTGGTGATCTGTCACCATATATTCCCCCTGCTGTCCTGTTGGCCACACTACCCGGCCACCTTGTATGTGGTGTGAGTAGAATAAAGGTACAGAGTCTTCTTCGGCTTTGTCACGCAGTACCTCACGGGTTCTGAAGTCCACCACGATTCCCGTGTGCATGGGTAGTTCTACTGTTCTGAGTGTACAAGGAAGTCTATTGAGAGAGGTGAGCACCTGGCTCTCCTCCTCACTGGTTACCAGAAAGACATATTCATTAGGTGCAACTACGGCATTATAAGACACACGATAGTGGCGCAGGTCATCAAATTTTGATGAAGCTGATGCCGTCATAAGCACCTCCTCTGGCGGTGTAGTATTCTTTCTGACCTTGATGATCATGGTTTCCTGGAGTACATTTTCCCCGTCAAACACCTTTTCCCGAGAGTCAAAGATATGAATATCTGTGATGACGGTATGTTGAAACAGGAATCTACGGAACTTGGCGAAGTAGGCTCCCGATGTCCAAGATCGAGGAATGATATATACCAGTTCCCCGTCAGTACGTAATTGTCTGATGCTTTTAGCCCAGAACAGAAAGTACAAGTTTGGTGCTCCATGACACACCTCTGGTTGAGTCAATGCTTCCGGAGCATCCTTCGGTATTTTCAGATATGGTGGATTACCGATAATCAAGTCATATTCTTCCTGATGAAGATTTTCTTCTAATAGGAAGTTGTCGGTAATGATACGATATTGTATTTGATACAGCTTCACCAGCTCTTCCAGGTTAGCTTCCAGTACCGGCAATACTTTTGTATCTGTTTCATAGCAGCAGATAAATATCTGGCCATGGTAGTTTCTATTTCTTAGATTTTCCACCAGAGCAACGGACAACAGGCCTGTTCCTGCTCCTGCATCCAAAATTGACAGCATTGCTTTCTCTGGAAGGGAAAACATCCCTGCCATATATTTCGCTGTCATCTTCGAGGTAAAGAATTGTCCGTACCTCTTTCTCTGGGTCTTTGGTATTGACTCCACGAAGGCCGCTGTAGCGGCATATGCTTTTTCAAGAATAGTCATATTCGGCTGCAAAGATACAAAAATTATCCAATATAATTTATGTTTTGATAAAAAAGATAAAAAAAGTCCCCATGCGTCTCACGACGTTGGGACTCTACTACTAAAACAAATCAAACAATGAAACGAATTTCAGACGTCACAGTCTGTGTTTTTCTTTTTATGCAGCCATTCATTGATAAGTGAATAAAGTTCATTACGTGACTTTTTATCTTCGAAATGGTTGCCAAGGATTTTTATTTTTGCTTTTATATCTTGTGACATTTTGATATTACGAAAGTTTTACAACCGGGTACAGCTAAGAGAGAGTATGGCACTGGTGATTTTTATTGTTCCATGCTATTTGATAGTGAGGATTACCAGCTTGGGAGCCATCCAACAGGCGCGACATCATTAAATAATTCCCCACTATTGTCATAAATGGGATAATTTCCACTTCCTGATGAACATTACCCGTCAGAGAATGCGCCTCCGCTTTTTCTGTTAAGATTTCATATTCTGATACATGATAGAGAGCTGCTATTTTTTCTATTACAGAATATGGCAGTTGCATTATATCTACTCGCTCATATTCCTCATATTGAGTCACATTAACGGCAAGATATTTTGCCACTTCTTCAAGAGAGTAATGTGTTTCTTTTCGCATTATCGACAGTATATTCATATTTATCTATTCTTATAAAAACGTATTACTAATAATATTTAAACATTCACTTTTCTATGTTTTACCTTCTGATATTCCCTCAATGTCTCTTCTTGCCTTTCGAGCTGGTTGGAATAATACATATCTTCGCTTACGTAAGTGAAAAAGCGCATGCTTGTCATATTGAGGATTTGCCCTCTGAGCATTCCTCCACCCTGCATAAAGATGTCGTAGGATGACAGTACGTTTTTTGTGTATTTTTGTGAGGATTTATCTCCTACAATATCGCACCACCTCCAGCGATTCATGATACTTTCCACTTTTTGATCAAACTCCAGTTGCAGACCTTTAGGTTTAAGATAGCGTTCTGTATAGCGGTTAAACGCGTGAGGTGTAATATCTACGACACATCCCAATCCGTGATTTCCGGACGAACCATGAAGATAGTGCCATAATCCATTAGGATCAAACCATAGGACACCTTTTCCACAGTTAATATCTTTCCCATGTTTAAGTTCTTTTGGACTCATATTCTTTGGGGATTTTTCAATATTATACGATGTATAGCAGAAAGAGAAAAATGCCTTTTTCTTTTTCTGTTCTTTTGACCGGCACATAAATACCAATCTCCAGTTATTGCCGTGATCCTCGAAGGTATAACGGATGAAGTAAGGGAATCTATTTCCTCTCCTGAATTTATCTGTAACGTCCTCCAGTACATTATCGAATAGATTTTTTGTTTTATCAACGATGCGGAAGGCTTCGTTGAATTTTTCCTTATCGGTCATATTTTGTAGTATCATATTCGTATTTTTTTGGTGTATCTATCAGAATCCATATACATCATGAAATTTTGTGGCCATGGTGTAGTAGTTAATCATTTGATGTCCTTCTCTAAAGGTTTGGAGCCATGATTTTTTAGCATAAACAATAGATCTGCCGTTCTTTTCCTCCAGAGCAAGATTTTTGATGGAAATACCACCAGGGAATATAGTTCCTGTCAGATATTCCATATAAGATTTGATATCCGTCATAGACACTTCTCCCGTTGTCCATCTTATAGGAACAAACAAATCTCTGAAAAGAGAATAGTTCTTAGCAAGACTATTATAATGAATGCGAAGTTTATCCCATGTTGAATTATTCCAAAAGGTAACAGCTTCTTCCAGCCAGTAATCCTTCTCCCATCTGGCAACAACTCGCCTATTATAGATTTTTGGTGCCCATTCCATATAATGTTCCACATCATAGGAACACCCTTCAGCCGTTGCTATGGTGTCAGAAGTGTGCATCATCGATACGATACCGCCCACATTTCCCTGGTTGTTTAGAGTACGGAATTTTGAACCATAACAGAGATGGTCGTTTGTAGGAGTTCGGAAGGCATAAATGCCTAAGCTT
>CACYCJ010000165.1 GCA_902772925.1 uncultured Lachnospiraceae bacterium | reverse complement strand
TCCTCGGGGACCTCCCTCAGAACCTCCTTGCCGAAATACCGTGCAACACTCTTCATTTCCACGGGTATTGCCGCATAATCCGGAGTCAGATCCGCATGAGAACCCTTTGTATCGGTTATGCATAATGCGTAGCCCGCCGCCGCAAGGTCTATGTCTACCTTTTCTATCACAGGCTTTTCAATGTCCGCAAAGTCTATATAAACGAGATTTCCCACCGAGCAGGCCATCTGATCCATAAGACCGCAGGGCTTGCCGAAGTACACATTTTCGGCGAATTGTCCTATCATGGCTATCTCAACATCGGAAACCTTTCCTTCATTATAAAGATAAGAAAGAATCGTACCTATAGCTGTTTCAAATGCGGCAGATGAAGAAAGCCCGGCTCCGATCAGAACCTCCGAGGTCATGTAGCATTTGAAGCCGCCGACCTTGTAGTCTCTGTCCATAAAGCCCCTGACCACGCCCTTGATAAGTGCATCCGTGGTACCCTCTTCACTTTCCTTTTTTTCTATATCATTTACATCAAAGCTTATAAGCGGCTGCCCGTCAGATATTACGCTGATCACTCCGTCAGCCTTGCAGGCAACGGCAATAGCATCATTATTTATGGAAGCAGCCAGCACCTTGCCTTTCTGATGGTCGGTATGATTGCCGCCTACCTCACTTCTTCCCGGAGCACTGTAGATATGAATCTCATCTCCGGAAAAGCTGTCCTCAAAGCATTTCAGCGCCTCAAGATAACGGCCTCTCTCCCTCTCTATACGGGAATCATCTATATATATTTCCTTAAGTCTGTCGGCAAATTCAGCCGACTCGATTTCCTGTCTGATACGCCCGGAATTACTCATGAAGTTTTCTCCTTATATACTGTAAATAGCCAAAAAATAAGCACAACAAGTCACCTTATAACTTATATGCTAAACCACTTTATGTCAAGTGAAATTATGAGACAGAGTACGGTTCTTTGTCACATTTTTGTTAAACAAAATGGCCTACCACACAGATATATACTTTTGCTCGGCACACTTTCGCTCTGTGCCCTATCAAAAAATACTTGACATGACGATATACCTCGTGTTACGATGCATATCGTGAAAGGAGGTAATGTATGGACAATCAACTTAAACGCGGCATTTTGGATGTCAGTGTCCTGGCTGCGATAAAAAATGAAGACTCCTACGGGTATCAGATCATTAAAGACCTGAAGCCTTATGTGGAATTATCCGAGTCAACCCTTTATACCATACTGAAACGCCTTGAAACGTCGGAAATGCTTATCGTTCGAAGTGTAGAACACGAAGGACGACTGCGAAAATATTATCACATAACCGACCGGGGACTCAGCCGGATTGATGAATTCAAAACGGACTGGAAAGAAATAGTTTCAATTTATAATTATATTACAAGGGAGGATTCCGGATTATGAATAAAGAAGAGTTTTTAAACGAGCTCAGAGCCAGGCTTTCCGGGCTGCCGCAAAATGATATAGAAGAAAGGATATCCTTCTACAGCGAAATGATTGACGATCGCATGGAGGAGGATGGAGCATCCGAAGCGGACGCGGTAAACAGCATCGGTCCGGTTGATACTATTGCGAAGCAGATCATGTCGGAAATCCCGCTTTCAAAGATTGTAACTCAGAAGGTAAAGCCGAAGAGGTCCTTAAAAGCCTGGGAGATAGTGCTCATCGTACTCGGTGCTCCGTTATGGCTGCCGCTTTTGGTAGCAATTATCGCTGTCGTACTATCCTTATATCTTTCCATCTGGTCGGTGGTTCTCAGTTTTTATGTTACGGATCTTGCCCTTGCAGTTGCTTCGTTAGGCTGCCTGGCGGGAATGGTCATATACTTCGTTTCCGGAACAGCCGCTACCGCAATTTTCTGCTTCGGAGCCGCACTTTTACTGGCGGGACTTACCATTCTGCTTTTCATAGGATGCTACTGGATGACCAGAGGAGTTATCGCACTTACAGGTCTTATAATCCTCGGTATTAAACGCTTATTCATCGGAAAGGAGGCATAAAAATGAGACTTATGACTAAATGGCTGATTGCGTCGGGCATTCTCATAGTTCTGGGCGTTGTGATCTGCCTGGTAACATTTAAATTTACGAATTTTAATTTCACTTCCTTTAATTCAGAGGAGTATGTAACGGAATCCTTTGATGTAAATGATACCTTCAGCAGCATTGATGTTTCGTCAGTACGCAGCGATGTGAAGCTGCTGCCCGCAGACGGCAAGGAATGCAAGGTTGTTTTTTTAGATACAGAGGATGCTACACATGAGGTTCATGCAGATAACGGTACTCTTTACATTACCGCAAAAGCACCCGATAAAATACAGAGTTTCGGTATAAATGTCCAATCACCCTGTATTACGGTCTATCTGCCCGAATCAAAGTATAAGGATTTCACGGTTAGTACTACCAGCGGAGATGTAAACCTTCCCGGAGATTTTTCATTCAACAACATTAATATTGCAGGAAATACAACTGATGTTAAATGTGCGGCTTCTGTCAAGGAAACCCTTGTCATCGGGCTTACCACAGGTGATGTGGAGCTTAACGACGTTGCACCCGAAAAATCAAATATCTCAGTCAACACCGGTGATTTAAAGCTTCATTCATATACCGGAGGGGACATTGAGTTAAAGCTTACTACCGGAGATGTTACCCTGGACCATGTAAATGTTGAAGGTGTATTAAGCATAACCGGCATAACCGGTGATATCAGTTTTATCGAAAGTGATGCCCAATCCATTTATGTAAAGGTTAATACAGGTGATATTAAGGGAACCATTCTTACCGACAAACAGTTCAAGGCATCAACAAAGATCGGTGATACAAAAGTTCCCGATTCCAAGGGAGATAAAACCTGTGAGCTTCATTCCAACACAGGTGATATAGAGATTGAAATCGGCGACTAAGGCATATATAATCATGCTTATGAAAGGAGTGCCGAAAATTGATACAAATATACTATCTTTGTATGTTGGTCATTTCATTTGTTTGTGCTGCCATTTATATTTACATGTGGCACAAACACTTTGATGTAAACTTTACAATGATCTTCACACTCATTCCAATTGCCAATGTCGGTTATCTTTTAACCTGTCTTTCGAAAACCCTCGAAGGACAGGTTAGAGCTGTTCAAGTTGTTTATATAGGTGGCTGCTTCCTGCATCTTTTTATTTTATACAGTATTATTAATATGTGTAAGGTAGAGCTTAACAGAATAGTCCGCACAGTCCTGTTTGTAATATGCGCGATCATGTACGGATCTATACTGAACATCGGTCAT
Organism: uncultured Lachnospiraceae bacterium; assembly: GCA_902772925.1. Lineage (GTDB taxonomy): Bacteria > Bacillota > Clostridia > Lachnospirales > Lachnospiraceae > Eubacterium_Q. The sequence goes on along the minus strand of CACYCJ010000165.1, from coordinate 2,761 downwards.
TCGAAATTATTCTACAAATCCTACACCTTGGATACAAGCAGAGAAATTCCGGTCCTGATCAAGGAATACGGATTTATGCATACTGTGTTTTATGTTTTTGTAGTGTTATCGCTTGTTTCGGGAATTGTTACCATCGTTATCTCTCTTATGAAAAAGAAGCAGATCCCTAGGATGATAATATATCTTCTGATCATCCCCGATGCTCTATGTACTCTGAGTTATTTTGCCGGTAAGATATTCCCGAAGGATATAGATTTAGTCCCTTTGGGATATGTTATTTCGGAGATTGTATTCCTTCTCATTGCGTATAGAAGAAATCTGTATGACATAAGCGATACGGTCATCGATTCCATGATACATGAGCAGTCGGTCGGGTACATTTCCCTGGATTTCAATTACAGATATCTGGGAAGTAACGATGTTGCAAATGAGCTGATACCCGAGCTTTCCGATATGGCCATAGATGAGCCCTTCGGCTACAAGCCGTCACAAAGAAAGGTAAGACATTTCATCGACAGCTTCACAAAGAATCAGAACAATTCCTTTGTTTTTACTGTGCATGATAAGGATGATAATCCCGACAATGACAGAATTTACGATGTAAATGTAAACTATCTTTATGATGCAAGCCGCAAGAGAGGCTACATCATCACATTTACGGATGACACGACCAACAAAAAATACATCAGCCTTCTGGACTCATATAATGAAGATCTCCAGGATGAGGTAAAGGAAAAAACCGCCCATATCGTTGAAATGCATGATAATCTTATAATGAGTCTCGCAATGATGGTTGAAAGCCGCGACAACTCCACGGGAGGTCACATCAAAAGGACCAGCGAGGGCGTAAGGCTTCTGATCGATGAGATACTTAAGGAAGGTAATCTTCCGCTGTCTGAAAAATTCTGCCATGATATCATCAAGGCAGCTCCCATGCACGATCTCGGAAAGATTGCGGTTGATGATGCGATCCTTCGAAAGCCCGGCCGCTATACCGATGAGGAATACGATATAATGAAAACTCACGCTGCAGAGGGTGCCCGCGTAATCCATGGGATACTTCTTAATACGGATGACGAAGAATTTAAGGTAGTTGCGGAAAATGTAGCTCATTACCATCACGAAAGGTGGGACGGCTCCGGATATCCTGAAAAGCTTTCGGGCGAGGATATACCCATTGAAGCAAGGATAATGGCTATAGCGGATGTCTATGACGCTCTGGTCAGCAAGCGTGTTTATAAGGAAGCCTTCGACTTTAAAAAAGCAGACGAGATCATCATGGAAGGAATGGGAACGCAGTTTGACCCGAAGCTAAAATGCGCATATGAGAATGCGCGTCCGAAGCTTGAAGCTTATTATTCCAAAGCGAGGGAATCCGAAAGCACATTTTTAAAGCAGGAAAAATGAAACAAAAGTGACCGGATCCAAGTAATCCGCTGAAAGGAAAACCGAAATGATATTTAAAAACAAACTAAGAAATACCGTAAAGACCGTTACTGCCCTTCTGGCTGTAATGCTTATAGGAGCAACCGGCTGCGGAAACATAGCAACGCTTAAGGAGGAGGAAGCAAATAAGAATTCCACCGAAATAGCCGAGCAGGCTATGCCGCAAGCCTTTGATGAGGCATCGGTTGCTTCCATGATGGATGCCGCAAAGAAAGAGGCATATGACGCAATCGTGGAAATCGATGTGGAAAACTACGGAAAGATAAAGCTAAAGCTAAATGCCGAGGCTGCTCCGATAACCGTGGCAAACTTCATTAAGCTTGTAAATGAAGGCTTCTACGACGGTCTTACCTTTAACCGTGTAATGCCCGGTTTTATGATCCAGGGAGGGGACCCGAACGGAGACGGAACCGGCGGTTCCGGAAAAACGATCTACGGTGAATTTGCCGCAAACGGATATGATAATCCGATTTCTCATAAACGCGGCGTTATATCAATGGCCAACAGCAGCGCCGATCCCAACAGTGCAAGCTCGCAGTTTTTCATAATGCATCAGGATGCCGCTTATCTCGACGGCAACTATGCCGCATTCGGTGAGGTTATCGAGGGTATGGATGTTGTAGATAAGATATGCGAATCGGTTCCCACAGAAGACGATAACGGAACCGTAGCAGCTGAAAATCAGCCGGTTATGAAGTCGGTCAGGATAATTCCCGAGTAAAATTTTCTCATAAAATAAACCCAAAATAAAAACACAAATGATCAAATCATAACGCATAAAAATAACTCCCCATAGTTTTCTATGGGGAGCATTTTTATCTTGTGTACTGTTTTGTGTATTATCCTGATTTTAATACTGCTCCTGGAAAGCGGCAAATGCGCCTGTTGCGAGCGAAAGAATGAATCCGATGAGCCAAAGTCCGACTGCAACGAATGAAAGGATCATACCAACCTTAGCCATTGTCTTTTTGTCATCGGGATATTTATCCTTATTTACAAAGAAGATAATTATCGATGCTATACCTGCAGGCATGCAGCAGGTAAGCGAAAGGATACCGAGTACAAGAGTAGCTATTGCAAGTCCGCTCTTATCCCCGCCTTGTGCAGGCTGATCATAGGTTGTTGAATCGTAGTTATTATAATTGTTGTTACTGTAGTCCTGACCGTAAGCTTGCTGTCCGTAGGGATCCGGCTGACCGTAGCCTTGCTGTCCGTAGGGATCTGCCTGGTGGCCGTAAGCCTGCTGTCCGTAGGGATCTGCCTGCTGGCCGTAAGCCTGCTGTCCGTAGGGATCTGCCTGCTGGCCGTAAGCCTG
>CACYCJ010000164.1 GCA_902772925.1 uncultured Lachnospiraceae bacterium | reverse complement strand
TTGCGTTGGGTTGATTCTTCATTTCTTCATTATAGTCTATATTTTGGGAATATGTGAAACGCAAAAATACTCGTAAATAAGTCTCTCAGATTGTAGACAAAGTCATGGGCAGTGCTTATCGCACCTTATCCTGCTCTTTCGCCTGAAGAGTCGAAAGCAATAATTGGTTGATATATCAGGTCGGATTATTGCTTTTTCATCTGCAGAGCGACTTGCCAAAATCGGAAAAGCAATAATTACAAGATATATCAGGTCGGATTATTGCTTTTTCATCTGCAGAGCGACTTGTCAAAATCGGAAAAGCAATAATTAAAAGGAATATCAAGCTTGATTATTGCTTTCTCACTTTCAGGGCACCTGGTAAAACACAGAAAAGCAATAATTACAAGGAGTATCAGGCTTAATTATTGCTTTTCGTTTTCAGATTACCTTCATAAAAGCCGGAAAGGCAATAAATGAAGTATAAAACAGGTAGGATTATTGCTTTTTCATAATGGCACCGGCAGGAATGCAAATCCCCGGCGCCGGCAGGAATGAAAACCCCGGCGTCGGCAGAAACGAAGAATCCCCGACACCGCTGGATACACAAAAAAGCCGGTGTGGATTACCACAACCGGCTTTTCTGCATCTTAAGGACTCGCAGAAATAAGAGCCCTTTTTAACTGTTAATTTTTAGCCATCAGAATCATCGATAAGTTAATACTTATTACTTATCTGTTACTTAAGGCCGTACCAGCCGATTCCTTCATACTTCCAACCTGCAGCTACAAGGCTGTCTCTCTCGGAAGCTGCTGTTGTGTAATGATGTGAACCTGCTGTAGCATTCTTGTTGTAAAGTCTGTAAAGAGGCTTTCCGTTTTCATTTGCCGAATACCAGCCGATTCCCTCATCCTTCCAGCCTACGCTTACGAGCATGTTCTTCTCGGAAGCGCTTGTTGTATAATGATGGTCACCTGCGTTCTTGTTGTAAAGTCTGTAAACAGGCATCTTTGATGACTTGGGAGCAACCCATGCGATTCCTTCGTAACGCCATCCGGGACCTATAAGAGAGATAACCTCGCTACGGTTTGATGTATAGAAATGCTCACCGTTTCCGGGATTGTAAACACGATACATTTTAAGCTTTGAGCTTGATGAAGGATACTGATCCTCAACCTGCTTCTTTAAGTAGAATACCGCCTGGTTGTAAGTGATTACTTCTGAGTTAAGAGTTGAACCCTTAAAATAAACAGCTCTGAGTGTGTATGTACCATTCGGAAACTTTAGCTGAGATAAATCGAGCGTCATGGGACCCTTTACTCCTGCAGAATAAAGTGAGTTAACATAATAATTAGTTTTACTAAGTGCTGCAACAGTCTTTCCTGCTTCATTGCAGATAATCATATTGAAATAGAATGAGCTGTAACCGTTTCTGTAGCAGATATAATTATACTTGTAAGTAGCACCCTGCTCAAGAGTCTTGCCGTTGATGAATGACAGGTCTGTGGAAGGATAGCCGTATTCCTCGGGATCCTCAACCTCAATAGCTCCGATATCAGATGCTCCGAGAGTTTCTTCTTCGCTGACAAATTCAAAGCTACCGTCAAAGGTATCAAGAGCAGTCTCTTCGCCGGCTCCGTTTTCACTGATGACTTCACCAATCTGTGTGAACTCGCCGTCAATTTCCGTGAACTCCTCAGCAGCTTTTACATTCGGCATTACCAATACTGATAAAGCGAGTGCTCCGGCAGTGAAGAGTGTAAGCAAACGATTTTTTTTCATTGATTTTTCACCCCTCTAAATGAAATTATTATATGTTGGTTAAACACGCTATAAATATACTATCAGATGTGATAAAATGCAATTATAATTTTGACTTTTATATAAATAAAAAGTATTATAAAAGTGAAAATTATCATACTTGATTTGTTGGGAGGGAGTTATTATGTCAAAGCAGTTTATAGTCACTATAGCCCGTCAGTTCGGAAGCGGGGGACATATCATTGCCAGTGATCTTGCGGAGAAGCTCGGGGTGGAGCTATATGATGAAAATCTGATTTCCTCCGCGATAAAGGCTTCCAAAAGTGATACGGAAGCACTCAGGGAATATGAGGAAAAACCCAGAAATAAATGGATATCCAGGACTTATCATAACTACAAAACATCCGTGTCCGATATCGTTGCCGAAAGGGAATTCCATTTTATGAAGGGGCTTGCTGAAAATGGTAAATCCTTTGTTGTTGTCGGGCGCTGTTCCGAAAATGTACTTGCAGAATATCCCGGAGTGATAACGATCTATATCACAGCTGATGAAGAAGCAAAGATTTCAAGAATAATGCAGCTGTATGAAAAGACCGAGCCGGATGCGAAAAAAATGATAATAAAAAAGGATAAGTCAAGAGAGGACTACCATAACGGGCATTTCAAGAATACATGGGGGCTGGCTTCAAATTATGACATGATCATAAACAGCTCCAGACTCGGACTCGAGAAGACATCGGAATTCTTATATGAGTACATCAAGCTTCGCATAGGGGAATGATAATGCGGAAGATTTCAGCTAAGAGCATAGCGTCGATTTTTATCTTTGTTTTTGTTATCAGCCTTGTCGGATGTATACCCGAGAGATATACCGAAGAGGAAGAGGCTATGTTGAATGAAAAGGGGAAGGAGGCAGTGTCCGCCTGGTTTGAAGCAAATGAACCGACAGCCACATTTTCCGACCCCTCTGTACATTATGACAACAATGAATACGGACTCAGCGACGCATTTTACGGTGAATATACCTTAAAAGGTGATACTCACTATTATTTTTATGTGATTTCCGAGGATAAAATGTACTCGGATAAATACATGGATATAGCTTCGGAAACCTGTGCCGCATTCTATGCCGACGGACTCGGGATTAAAAATTACGAATCGGAATTTAAAAATGAGCTTGTTCTTCCTATTAATTATGAGGCATGGTATGACAGATCGGGTAAGGGAGAAATGAGAACGGCAGAGGTAAGTGATGTCTTCGGTTACCTTCCTTACGAGCTGGAGGAAAAGGATATCGGGGACTATCTGAAGAAGGAGTTTGATTTCTCCGATACCTATAACCGGACATGGATCAAATATGTTTCGGATGTGGATCATATAGATAAGGGTGATATTAATATAGATTTTTTAAAGGCACATCCTTACATACACCGGTTTGATATAAGGTGTAAAAACAGTGATGACTATTATTATGTTGCGATAACGAACAAAGAGGTTGACGGAAAAAGCAAAAAGGTATTGCAGATCGTTTCCTATAAAAAGGGCGATGACGGGATATTCGCCAAGGATAGGGAATGGATATATGATATTTAAGACAATCAGAGGAAGACGGAATGTATTATGCTGAGGTAGGCCTTATCGCCTTCATGGTACTGATAATCGAAAATCATGATATTATGTTAAATCGTAATGGAGCATTTAACCTTTCTTCATGGAAGGTATACAGAATGTTCCTTTATTCCGTGCTGTTTTATTACTCAACGGATATATTCTGGGGTGTGCTGGAATACTATAAGCTCTCCCGGCTTCTTTTTATTGATACCACGATATATTTTATTGCTATGGCAACAGGAGTTCTTCTGTGGAGTCAGTTTGCCGTCACATATATGAAGGAGAAGTACAGGTTCGGTAAGTTTCTTTTATATTCGGGCCGACTGATAGCTGCATCGGTTGTTCTTCTTTCTTTTATCAATGTTTTTACTCCTATTCTGTTCACCATTGATGAAGCGGCTGTATATACGGCGCTTCCATTAAGATATGTTATTCTTGCGGCTCAGATTTTCCTGCTTTTTATGATATCGGCGTATGCATTTTACATTATCGTGAACAAGAATATAAAAAAGGGTAATGATGCATTAAAAAGATACCGAACAATAGCTCTTTTCGGTGTGATAATGGTTGTATTTCTGATCATCCAGTTCTGGTTTCCTTATCTGCCTCTTTATACCATTGCATATCTGTTCGGAACCTGTCTTCTCCGTGCCTTTTTGATCGGAGACGAAAAGGAAAGGATCAGAGTCGAGCTTGAGGAAACTAAAAAGGTTGCCGAGCTGAAAAATACTATTTCAGCCCTTCTGAATAATATGCCTTCCCTCAGCTTTTATAAGGATGCGGAAACGGGAGTTTATCTTGCCTGCAATCAGGCGTTTGCCGAGTATGCCCGAAAGGACAGTCCCGAGGGAGTTATCGGACTTACCGATTTCGAGATTTTTGATGCCGATACGGCAGCGCATTTTATTGAAGATGACAAAAAAGCCATGTCTATGGATGAACCCTATATATTTTATGAGGATGTTTCTGATGCGGCAGGTGAAAAGAGACAATTTCAAACTACAAAGCTTAAGTTTACTGATGAATCTGGCAGACTCTGCCTTTTGGGAATGTGTCAGGATATTACCGATATAGTGCGTATCAGGCAGGAAAATGCAACCGCAAAGGAAGCGTATGAGAAGGCGGTTGCAACAGGACTCATTTCCACACATATCGCTCAGGCGCTGGCTTACGGCTTCAGGGTGCTTTATTATGTGAATATTGAATCGGGCGAATATATAGTATATCGTGCCGATATAGAAACGGGTTCACTGAGAGAGGAAAGAAGGGAAAAGGATTTCTTTGAAAATTGTAAGAATGAGATAGATAATCTTATATATCATGAGGACAGAGCTACCGTAAAGAAAGCGATGATCCGTGAAAACCTTCTGAATGAGCTGAATCAGAGCAGATCGTTTTTTATGACCTACAGGATCCTTACCGAGGACGGACCCGCTTATGCCAGAATGATGGTTTCGCGACTGGAGGATGAGCGCTTTGTCGTAATGGGAATAGTTAATGTTGACGATGAGGTAAAGCAGCAGCTGGCAAATGAAAGAATAAGGGAAGAACATGCTTCGTTTCACCGCCTTAACGCACTTGCCGGAGATTTTCTCTGTGTTTATTCCGTTATTCCCGAAAACGGCCGATATCGTGAATTAAGTGCCACGGAGAGCTTCAAGGGTCTGAATATGCCTGTAGAAGGTTCGGACTTTCTTTCGGATTTTCGTGAAAAATGCAAAGATATCGTTTATTTAGAGGACACAGAACGGTTTCTTTCCATGTTTACCATAGAGTACATTCTGTCTGAAATCAATAAAAACGGAATGTATGCACTCAGCTTACGTATGGTGTTCGGAGACAGTCCGGGATATGTTCAGGTGAAAGCCGCACTGGTTGAGGAAGCCGACGGAAGAAAGCTTATAGTGGGAATAAGTGATATCGAATCTCTTGTAAGACAGGAAGAGGATTTTTCAAGACGATTATCACAGATGAAGAAAAAGGTTAATACCGATGCTCTTACCGGAGCCAGGACAAAATATGCCTATTTGGATGCTGAAGGAAAGCTGGACAGCCTTATCGAGTCGAAGCAGGATGTACATTTTGCCGTGGCGATATGCGATATCAATGATCTTAAAAAGGTGAATGATACGCAGGGGCACCAGGCCGGCGACAGATATATAAAGGATGCATTCAAGATAGTCAGCGAAACCTTTGCAAACAGCCCGGTTTATCGCGTCGGCGGTGATGAATTTGCGGTAATAGTCCGTGATGAGGATTTTGAATCCGTTGATGAGCTGGTGAAAAAGATAAATGATCATAACACTTTTGCAAGAGAAAACGGCGGTATCGTCATTGCCTGCGGAATGTCAAAATACAGTAATGACGACTGCGTAGCGGATGTTTATCAGCGGGCCGATCTTAATATGTACGATAATAAGCATTTACTTAAGGGGCAAAGATGAGGATATTGGTAACAAATGATGACGGTATAGATTCGGCCGGTCTGAGACTTCTGGCGGATACTGCCCGAAGATACGGTGAGGTTTTTATCATAGCGCCGGACGGACAGCGAAGTGCTTCGTCGCATAGCTTTACTTATAACAAGCCTGTCATCATAAGGGATTATGACTATAAAATGGAAAATGTAACTGCCTATACCTGCAGCGGGACCCCCGCTGATTGTGTCAGGACCGGGATGATCAAGGTGCTTCCGGAAAAGCCTGACTTTGTTTTTGCGGGTATAAACACAGGCTACAATATCTGCTGGGATATACAATATTCCGGAACACTCGGAGCTGCCATGGAAGGAAGCTTTATCGGTGCACAGGCCATCGCATTTTCACAGGGCTCGCCGGAAAGATCCGAGGTGGCAGAGGCTTATCTGGATGAACTTATGAGAGAATGTATGTCAAAGCCTCTCGGAATCGGAAAGGTATGGAATGTGAATTTTCCGGATTGTACACTTTCGGAGTGCAGGGGGATAAAGAGAAACTGCATGGTGTCGACGGATCGATTTTATGAGGATGACTATGAGATGACGACCCTGGAGGACGGGTCTAAAAGTCTCATGATAGCTGTAGGCAGGAATTGGAAGGCATCTTCCGGAACTGACCTTGAGGCTGTTATGGGAAATTATATATCTGTAGGTATAGTTAATAATTTAGGGATAATGTAAATGTCAGATAATGTGAATACGGTGAAAAACGATAGGAAGCAGTATATCGGGAATGCCATACTTGTTTTTGTGGCAGTGATATGGGGAACTGCTTTCGCTTTTCAGCGTGCGGGAATGGATCATGTAGAACCGATAACATTTAATGCGGTCAGGATGACGCTTGCGGCTTTTTCAGTCGGAATTGTATCTGTTTTTCAGAAGAAAAAGGATTTTTCCGATGAAGCCGAAAAAAAGAAATATAAAAAAAATACGATGATCGGCGGTCTTCTATGCGGAGTATTCCTTGCGACTGCCAGTACGTTTCAACAGATCGGACTGGTGTACACCACGGCAGGTAAGGCAGGCTTTATAACTGCACTTTATATACTGCTTGTGCCTGTTATCAGTTTTTTTGTTTTTAAGAAAAGAGTTCGTGGATCGTATGGACAGCCGTGATAATCGGCGTTGCGGGAATGTATCTTCTTTGCATTAAGGACGGCTTCAGGCCGGAATTCGGAGATTCTCTCGTTTGTGTATGTGCAGTGCTTTTCAGCGGGCATATACTGTGCTGTGACCGATTTGCAAAATCAGGCAATCCGGTCCGGATATCGGCGATCCAGTTTGCGATAACGGCACTGGTATCATGGATTGCCGCCTTTGTCACGGAGAACCCGAATGTAGAAGGTATAAAAGCTGCGGCACTTCCGATTTTTTACTGCGGCGTGATCTCGGCGGGAGTGGGATATACTCTTCAGCTTGTCGCGCAGAGGTTTACAAAGCCTGTGGTTGCATCACTTATCATGAGCCTTGAGTCTGTATTTGCGGTTTTGGGTGGTGCGATTCTTCTTCATGAAAGAATGAGCATTCGTGAAATGGCAGGCTGTATTGTGATGTTTGCTGCCATAATAATGGTACAGCTTCCGGTCAGCCAAGGTGCTTC
>CACYCJ010000163.1 GCA_902772925.1 uncultured Lachnospiraceae bacterium | reverse complement strand
CAAGCTTCTCACCGTTCGGATAAGTGACGGATATTTCTACGATGCTGTCAGTGGGTATGCCTTTAGCTTTCACGGCAGCCATAAATGACGGAAATTTCGGATGATTCCTCGTGAAGGTATCCCACATTCCTTTGAATTTGAAAAGCATTGCCGGGTTCATTCCTGCCATAATAATTCTCCTTTTAATTCCTCTTCCAATTCTCCGATTTGCTGAATTATTGTCTTAATCGCCGGTTAATCATATCGCATAATCGCCGGTTAATCATATCGCATAACCGCCGGTTAATCATATCACATAATCGCCGGTCGTGCAAAGAGTGCAATTTTATGTAAGATTTGATGATTACAGTCTGTTATTTTGGAACCGGATATGATAAAATAAACTCCGTATTTTTTCTAAATCAAACGGGAGGAAACATAAGGAAAATGTATAAAGCGGGATTTGATAATGACAAATATATTTCCATGCAATCCGAGAGGATCAAGGAAAGGATAGGTCATTTCGGGGGAAAACTTTATCTGGAGTTCGGAGGAAAGCTTTTCGATGATTATCATGCGATGAGAGTGCTTCCGGGATTTGAAGCAGACAGTAAGATCAGGATGCTGGTTCAGATCAAGGAGGACGTTGAGATAGTCATCGTAATAAATGCGGGAGACATCGAAAAAAATAAAGTCAGAGGGGATCTGGGAATAACCTATGATGTGGATGTCTTAAGGCTGATCGACGCCTTCAGAGGCTACGGCCTTTATGTGGGAAGCGTTGTAATGACGAGATTTGCAGGTCAGGACAGTGCGATAAATTATGAGAAGAGGCTTAAGGCACTGGGAATTAAGGTTTACAGACATTATTCAATCCCCGGATATCCGAGCAATGTGCCGCTTATCCTCAGTGATGAAGGCTACGGAAGGAATGATTATATCGAGACGGATCATTCTCTTGTCGTTGTGACGGCACCCGGACCCGGAAGCGGAAAGATGGCGGTATGCCTTTCACAGCTTTACAATGAGCATAAGAGAGGGATAGAAGCAGGATACGCTAAATTCGAAACCTTCCCTATATGGAATCTTCCTTTGTCACATCCCGTTAATCTTGCATATGAAGCTGCGACGGCAGATCTCAGTGATGTAAATATGATAGACCCGTATCACCTTGAGGCTTATGGCGAGACCACGGTAAACTACAACAGAGATGTTGAGGTGTTCCCGGTCCTGAACGGAATGTTCAGACAGATATACGGCGAATCTCCCTATAAATCGCCTACAGACATGGGCGTAAATATGGCAGGAAACTGCATCGTGGATGATGATGCTGTCCGCAAGGCGTCGAGACAGGAGATAATCAGAAGATATTATACGGCGCTTTGTGATCTCAGAAAGGGTACCGGTGACGCATCGATAATCGATAAGATAAAGCTTCTGATGGAAAAGGGAGGAATCAATATTTCCGAGAGACCGGTGGTTGCAGCTGCCAACACCAAGGCAGAGCTTACCGGAGAACCCGCTTCCGCGATAGAGCTTCCCGACGGAAGGATAATTACCGGAAAGACAAGCAGTCTTCTCGGAGCTTCATCGGCAATGCTGCTCAATGCACTTAAGGAGCTGGCAGGTCTTCCGGATGAAGTGAAGCTGATCTCAAGAGAGATCATTGAACCGATAATGACACTTAAGACGAAGAATCTCGGAAATAAAAATCCCAGGCTTCATATAGACGAGATTCTTATAGCACTTACCATATGTGCGGAGAGTGACGAAAATACGAAGACAGCCCTTAAGCAGCTGGATAAGCTGAGAGGCTGCGAGGCACATTCGTCTGTTATCATTTCATCCTCCGACGAAGATACATTTAAAAGGCTTGGGGTAAATCTGACACAGGAGCCGGTATATCAGAGCAACAAGCTGTTTCACAGGTAAGGTTGTGGCAGTTAGTCACGGACAGACAGACCGGATGAGGCATGTATGCAGGAGGTAAAAGCTATGGGGAATAATGCATTGGATATTGAAAAAATGATTGAGGAAATGAGCCTTGAGGAGAAGGCTGCAATCGTATCGGGGCTGGATTTCTGGCGCACGGAGCCCTTCGAAAACCATGGGATTCCTTCCATAACGGTAAGCGACGGGCCTCACGGACTCAGAAAGGTTTTATCTGAGGATGCGGTTCAGGGAGAGGCTGTCGATGCCGTGTGCTTTCCGGCTGCTGTTTCACTCAGTGCGTCATTTGACAGGGAGCTTCTCGGCAGAGTAGGTGAGATCCTCGGAGAGGAATGCCTCGCCGAAGATATACAGGTTATACTCGGACCTGCCGTAAATATAAAAAGAACTCCGGTCTGCGGCAGAAATTTTGAATATATTTCAGAGGATCCTTACCTTGCGGGCGAGCTTGCCGCAAGCTATATAAGCGGCGTTCAGAGTAAGGGCGTGGGAACAAGCATCAAGCATTTTGCCGCTAACAATCAGGAATATCAGAGAATGTATATTTCAGCCGAGATCGATGAGAGAACCTTAAGGGAAATCTACCTTAAGGCCTTTGAGAT
>CACYCJ010000162.1 GCA_902772925.1 uncultured Lachnospiraceae bacterium | reverse complement strand
AGGTCCTGCTTCATACGGTATGACAGATACTATGGGACGTATGCACAGTGATGCACAGTTCGCAGGTTCTTCATCAGTTCCCGCTCATGTTGAGATGATGGGTCTTATCGGAGCAGGTAACAATCCTATGGTTGGTATGACTGTTTCTACAGCCGTATCTATCGAGGAAGCTGCAAAGGCAGGAAAGTTCTAATATAAACTTAAATGCTACTTTGAAAAATAAACGGATAACACCCGGTGTGAAAGCATCAGGTGTTATCTTTTTTTTAAGCAGAAACGGTTCAAAGAATGCATGACTTTAATATTATGATAAGAATTATGGCACTATTATTGAAAGTGTTGTATAATAATATGGTTTAAGGAGGAAGAACCCGGTGCTATACATTATCCGACACGGAAAAACAGATTGGAATGACAAATATAAGCTTCAAGGGAGAACGGATATTCCTCTTAATGATGAAGGCAGAAAAATGGCGGAGGAAGCTGCAAAAGAGTGCAGAGATATCAACTTTGATATAGCATTTTCCTCGCCGCTTATAAGAGCAAGGGAGACGGCGGAGATACTTCTTAAGGGAAGAAATGTTCCGATAATAACCGATGACCGGCTTGTTGAAATGTGTTTCGGCGTATTTGAAGGGACCGAAAAATGCTACAGTATCCCGAATTGTCCGATGACAGTGTTTTTTAAGCATCCCGAAGATTATACGGTCCCTGTTGAAGGCGGCGAAAGCTTAGATGAGCTTTTCGCTAGGACCGGTGAATTTTTAAAGGAAAAGGTCGATCCGGAGCTATCGGCGGGTAAGGATGTTTTGATCGTCGGTCACGGTGCCATGAATTCAAGCATTATATGCCAGCTGAAAAAGCTTCCGGTGAAGGATTTCTGGAGTGCGGGAATACCGAACTGCGGACTTATGAAATTTGACATTAATAGTGTTGAAGAAGGAGTAAGAGGGAGCTGACCCAATTGATTAGAGAGGTAACCGAATATGATTTTTGAAGAAATGCTAACCAAAGAGTGCAAGGACGCATTCGTTGAAAAGAAAAGAGTTAAGGCTTATTTTGATAAAGAGTTTTTTGAACTGACGGAGGAATATATTTATTCCGAGCAGTTTGATAATGACATAAGGCGTATCATTGCAAAGGATTATTATTTTGATCTTCCCAGATGCTCTTTGATCAAGAAAAGCCTTTCCAACAGAAGAAGAAAAGTGTTTATGTTTGAAAATCATAATAAGATCGTTCTTCAATATTTAAACTTTATGCTGTGCAGAAAATATGACCATATCTGGTCGGATTCTCTTTATTCGGCAAGAATTTGTAATCGTACGAGAAATCTTTTCTATACTATCAAAAAACTTGATCCCGAAAGAAAGCTTTACGCCGTTAAATCCGATATCCGTAAATACAGCGAGAGCATTGATCTTGATATAATCGAAAAGCAGCTTTGGGAAAAATGCTCGGATGAACCGGAATTTATTGATTTTATAATGTGGGTCATGAGAAGGGGAAAGTACTACTTCAGAAATGAAGTGACGGAGGGCTATACCTCTGTTATGGGTGGAAACCCCACAGCCTCATTCTTTTATAATCTCAATCTTATACATGTTGATGAGGTGATGGCGGAAAGGTGTGCTCTTTATTGCAGATATGCCGATGACATCTGTATCATCTGTAATACGAAGGAAGAGGCAGAGGCAAACTGGAAGCTGCTTAATGAGATGGTATCGGATCTTCATATCGAGTTTAATCTTGATAAGACCGAGATCCTCGGCCCCGGGGAGGCCATCGACCTTTTGGGAATTAAGTTTGCAAACGGCTACACCGATATGGCGGATAATACCTACAACAAGGTTATCCATAAATTTCAGCATAGGGCAAACAGCCTGAACAGAAGCGTAAGAAAGGGCAGATTCACAAGAGAAAAAGCTGCCGAGATAATGACAAATTTAATTAATGGATATCTTTACGGATATCAGAGGGAAGATGATGATTTAGATCGTTTCAGCTGGGTAGAAAGGATATTCCCTGTGATCACCTCAACAGAGCGATTAAAACGCATTGACCATGTGGCTGAGGATTGCATCCGTTTTGTGGGAACGGGGCGTAAGACCAATGCCAAGTACAGGGTAAAATACTCCGACATCAAAAGATACGGCTACAGGCCCCTGGTACACAGTTATTACCATCGCTTTGAAAATGAAACGGAAGATTAAGATCGGCGTATAGGAGACCGTGAATGTTCAGAGAAAAATCACATTATAAAAGGATAAAGGTAGTTTTACTTTTATTAATGGTATTTTTTAATTTAATAGTTCCGTGGGGAGTCTGTCCGAAAGCCGAGAACCGGAAGGTCGTTCGTGTGGGCTGGCATGAGCCGCCGTATTTTATGATCGACGAGTATGGAAGAAGGTCGGGGTACTCCTACGAATATCAGCGCAAGGTTGCCGCTTATACCGGATGGGAATACGAATATATCGAAGGCAGCTGGTCCGAGCTTTTGGATAAGCTGAAAAAGGGCGAGATAGACCTTATGAGCAATGTTTCGTATTCGGAGGAGAGGGCAAAGGACATTCTATACACATCGCTTCCGATGGGTACCGAAGCATATTATATCTATGTTTCTCCGAGTAATACGGAGATATCGGCAGATAATATTTCAGCCTTGAACGGAAAGAAGGTCGGAGTCACAAAGAACAGTATACAGAAGGATTTCTTTGTGGAATGGGCTGATATTCATGATGTGAAGGTTGATCTGATAGAAACAACCGCCACCGATGAGGAATCCTTTAAGAGACTCGGTAAGGACTATGACGCTTTTGTAACTATCGATGTATACGGAAATCCGGAGATTGCGGCTCCTGTATGCAAGATAGGTTCATCGGATTTCTTCTTCGCGGTAAGCAAGCATCGCCCCGATCTTTTGAACGATCTCGATGCTGCACTTAACAGGATACAGGATGAAAATAAGTACTACGATCAGCAGCTTCATGACAAGTATCTGAGAAATGCGGAAACGAGCCATTATTTTTCCGCAGATGAAATTAAATGGCTTGATGAGCACCGGAAAATCCGTGTGGGCTATCAGGATAATTATCTCGCGTTTTGTGCTAAGAACCCGGATAACGGGGAATTGACAGGTGCATTAAGTGACATTCTTGAGTATTCCTCGACCGCTTTTGAAAATGCGGATGTAGCATTTGAACCCGTTTGCTATGAATCTATCGACGGAGCCATTGAGGCTCTTCAAAAGGGTGAGGTGGATTGCATTTTCCCTTCAAATATGACGGATTACGATGCGGAGCAGATGAACCTTGTAATAACACCGACCGTAATGCGTTCGGAAATGGATGCCATTGTAAGGGAAGAAGAGCAGAAGGAATTTGTTGTTAAGGAAAATGTAGTCGTTGCCGTTAATGAGGGTAATACGAATTACGATCTTTTCCTTGCGGATCATTATCCTAAGTGGCAGAGGATGTATTTTAAGGACACACCTTCGGGACTTGATGCCGTGGCAGCAGGGAAGGCTGACTGCGTTATCATAAGCAATTACAGGTACAGCAATGTGTCAAAGCAGTGCGAAAAGCTCCATCTTACTTCGGTATATACCGGAGTGGATATGGATTTTTCCTTTGCGGTGAGAGAGGGAGATACGAAGCTTTACTCCGTTCTTTCGAAGATCATTGAGGTTGTGCCGAATGCTACGGTACATTCGGCTCTTACTTACTATTCTACCGAGGATGTGAAGACCGGGATCGGCGAGATAATAAAGGACAATATCGTTGTTGTCATTGCCGTCTGCCTGCTTATCGCCTTGATCATACTGATACTGCTTCTTCGCAGTATTAAGGCGGAAAGAAAGGTTGCGGAGGAAGAGTATATAGTTAAGGATCTTAATAAAAGGGTTTATGTGGATGCGCTCACCTCTGTCCGAAATAAAGGCGGCTATAATGATTTTATGCAGAAGCTTCAGACCCGTCTTAATGATGCCGAGTCGGAAAAGGTTGAATTTGCGATAGGGATTTTCGATTGCAACGATCTGAAGAAGATAAATGACAGATACGGCCATGAGAAAGGTGATGTTTATCTGAAAAATGCGTGTCACCTTATCTGTAAGGTGTTTCAGCACAGTCCTGTGTTCAGGATAGGCGGCGATGAATTTGCCGTTGTTCTTCAAAATGAAGATTTTAATAACAGGGAAGAGCTGGTAGGACTGTTTGAAACAAGACAATCCGAAGTAAATGCATCCTGTAAAAGAAAATGGGAAGAGATTCATGTTGCCTACGGTATTGCGGTTTATGATGATAAAACTGACATCACGGCAACAGATACGGCCGCTCGTGCCGATAAGCTGATGTATGAAAATAAGAAGGCACAGAAGGAAAAGGCAAAGAAGTAGGATATTATGATATTCAGAAAAAAACAGCAGGCCATAGCATATGATAAGGAAAAGCTAAAGCCCGTCATTAAGTGCAGCATCTGTACCGGTGAACAGGTGGCAGGCTTCAAGGAGCTTCCCTCCGGAACCTTCAAGGAGGTCATGCTCATCCGAAATGATAATGACCTCAGAAGATTCAAGGAAATGTATGGGATAACCGATGAGCTCGGCAAAATATATTAATGTGACATTGTATTTGTCAGAAAGTCACATTATTCACTTTGGAATGAGAGCTGTATGATCTCGTAGCCATCCACTCCGGAGGTGGATATCAAATAACGGCCGATGCCTTCGTATTCGAATATGAAGCTCATTGCTTCTTCGTCTGTTATGGCATTTGTTACGGCACATTCGAGTGTATCACGGTTTCCGTCTGCAAGGTAGTTTTTGATATAGTCTTTAAATTCGGCATCGCTTTCAAAGTAGATGCCGTTTTTCTTATAGTAGTTTGCGTCGAGGGAGGTGCATCCTTTTGCATCGGCGGTATCCCATTTGTGATTTTTTTCGAGAATGGCATCGTCCACATTGAAATAAGTGTGGTTAAGCTCTTCGGGAACGATGAGAGGGTCGTCCCAGGTGGTATCGAGGTTGTACCATACATTGTCTATCTTCACCTGATTCCACATATGCCCGTCCATAACCTTTCCGTCGGGAGAGATGATGGTGTCCTCGCTTCCGCCGCCATCGGGGTTGGAGGGATCGGCTGCATTTGCACTGTCTGCATGACCGGATATAAGGTTCGTTTCGATGCCGCAGCATTTCAGGAGCAATGCGGTCGCTCTTGAATATCCTTCACAGACAGCCTTGTGATTTACCAATGCGCCATATGCCTTATACTCGGTCATGTCATTATTGTCACTGTGAGAATAGCTGCAGCTGTTTACGATGAAGTCGTGGATGGCGAGCTCCTTATCGTATTCGCTCATGCCATCCGTTATATTTTCCTTCAGAAACCTTTCACAGACCTTCAATAACTCGGCAGCCTCTGTGTGATCGGATGAAAAGCTTTTTCCGTTAACGATCGCATCGTATACTCGGTAATCATCGCTCTTTTCAAATGCGTAATTTACGCCGACAAAATGGTCGACAATTTCCGGACCCTTATTCCCGTATTCATCCGTATCACTGCTTGAAGTCGTTGTATATGTGACCTGCGTGACCCTTCCGAGAAAAGGATCGACTTTGTGAGCGATATCCCATATTTCTTCCTGGCTGAAGGTGCCGGGAACTCTGATATAAACATTGTCAGTCTCATCGGCAAGAATTGCATTATTCAGCCTGTCGAAAATTTCTTCTTCACTTCGAGCGGTGTCCTTCTCAAGCTCGGCATCTATCCTTCTTTTCTCTTCGAGAAATTCCTTATACTTTTTTCTTTCGTCAATTTTTGCAAAAATGATAAGGACGATAAAACCGATACCGACAAGAGCGAAAATGATATAGTTTTTAATCCTTTTGGAATCCATAGTACCCTCCAAAAATAACAAACCTCATTTATAACCGTATGATAACATACATTTTTTTGATTATCTACCGGGACTTAAGGTCTGCTTCGTTTCCTCATTTCCGATACTGTGTCGTGTTCACTTCCTTCGTTGCATAACAGTGGGCAAAGTGTTAAAATTTGTAAAGTATCACATATTTTTTTGACGGGAAAAGGTATTTGTTATGGATTTTATGAATTCGGAAGAAGAAGTAAACTTAAGGCGTTACAAGACCGATCTTACGCTCGGTGGCGGTGGCTATATCATTTTCGGTATTTGGGCAGTGATCAAATGGATCTTTATGCTTACCATGAATGAGTATTATTTTAATAATCTGATTGACGAGGTGAACGAGAGCGGATCTGATGATATAGACAGAGATATTGTTATAATAGTCATTCTTATCGGTTTAATAATTATTTTTATCGCTATTCTGGCCATTCACTTCTGGGTCGGAATTATGGCGCTCAAATACAGTAAGGGGAAGAGTGTCGGAAAGAAAATTATCATGGTCAGTTCAATAGTATTATTATTCAACGTTTTGGGACTTGCCGCATATCCTACGGAACTGCTGGACGGCACCGGGAGTATCAACCTGACTGCGCTGATGTCATTTATTGTTGATCTGTCTGTCACTTATCTGATGTTCAATGTTTTATATTCTGCGATAATGGTAAGATCGTTAACCCGGAAAATAGAGATTAAAGAAAAGGAAGTGTAAGCGATGCAGGAAGACTTTCATTATTATGCTACATATTCCGCGGCATATCTTGCAGGCTACTCCCATGAGGAATGCCTGGATATCTGCTACTCAGCTCAGTTTGTGGATCTGTGTACCGTTACATTTCTGGCAGGAATTAAAGCTCCTTTAAAGGCGGCAACTACTCAGCTTCAGATGGAAATGATGGATACCCGGACGGATATCATCGGGTTGCAGGACATAACGAGAATATGGGCGCCGTTCCATTTTCTTCCGCGTGATCTTTATGCTACCAGAGGGAAATGGCGTCCTAAGAGGTATATGAATAAATATCGCCTTATATGCGGACCGAATGGGCAGCTTATTAAGGACACTATTGAGCTGGCAAAAGGAAAGCCGGTACAGTCGGTTGGCATAGCGATGCATGTTATGGCCGATACCTGGGCCCATATGAATTTTGCCGGAACTCCATCACTTGTGATCAATAATACCACCAATGAATTTTATGAATTTGTCATGAAGGATGGGGTAGAGGTCAGACAGAAGATAAAATTTCAACATAGCCTTTCTTCGCCTGATGATCTTGAAAATAGTGTTTATACCAACAGCCTGTATCAGAGAAATGAAAATGCGATAATGAACCTCGGACACGGAAGAGCGGGGCATCTTCCGGATTATTCCTTTGCTAAATACTGCTATCTTCCCGCATGGGATGAATACAGATTTATGATCAAGGACAATCCCTCTGATTACAGACACGCTTATGCGCAGATGATTTATGCCATGAAGTACATTCGTGGTGAAATTAATGAGTTTAAAACTGACACTTACGACTTTGAGGCAATCGCTCCGTACGAAGAAAGGATAGACAGCATCATCCGAAAAAGACAGCTGAGTGCTTCAGAGGATTGGAAGGCATTCGGAGAAGAACTGTCAGGTCAAAAGATCCCTGATTTCGATGTGAATAAGTACAGGGACAAAGACAGTCCGTTTCTTATTGCATTTATGGATGGGGCTATCGCACATAAAGGAATGGTCTGTGACAAGATTTTCCAATCGGGAAATATGCTTGCAGGCTTTGTTCGGGAGAAAAAGAGATGACGAAACTTCAGAGAGTAAAAGACATTATTATCGCTCTTATCCTTGCTTTCTTTGCCTTAGGCATGATCTTTGCACCGCAGGATAATTATATTGTTCTCTTATATATCATCGCTGCATGGATGAGTGTTCAGGGAATCAGCACGATTTTTTATTATTTTACGATGGCGCGTTATATGGTCGGAGGGAAAGTATCCCTTTATACGGGAGTTATTTTGCTGGACTTCGGGTTACTAACTTTCTCGCTTACAAATGTGCCGTACATATATATCCTGCTGTACCTGGTGGGCATGCTGGGATTTTCCGGAGCTGTAAGAATACTCAGGACATTGGAGACGAAAAAGAATGGTTCGAAGCATTGGAAGCTGAAGCTGTTCCATGGTGTCGTGGATATTTTGATGGCAGTCTTCTGTATCATCAATATAAAATTCAGCGGGGCCACGGTCATGGTTTTCGGTTTCTCGGTTCTTTACTCGTCGATAATGAGGATAATTACGGCATGCAGAAAATCTACGCTGGTGGTGATCGAGTAGCCAAAGCTTCTGTTGGCAGGGTAGAATCGGGGCTCCCCTTGAAATCTCTAAAAGTAACTTCCCGATGAATGATAAATGGGAAGTTAAAAAAAGAATTAACCGGCAACAATTGGCTTAAAATAAGGCTTGACAGACCGCTCGGGGGGGGTAGAATGAGCAATGCAAAATAAAACAATTTCATTTTACTACAGGAAGGAGTTACAGAAAAAATGCAAATTAAAAGTAAATTTTGCAAAAGGATTATAACCGGAATTACCGTAGCAATGGTGACAATGGCATCAATGAATGGTTATGATGCTTCGGTAAAGGCAGAGGAAGTAGCAGAGGATGCGTTACAGGAAACAGTTCAGGAAGATACACAGTATGTTGTAAATTCGGAAGGTGATGCCGAAGAAAGCCTTGGAAGGACAGTTTATAAGAGCGGAAAGGACGGAGGAGTTTCTTGGACGATTTATGATGATGGATTTCTGGATATTCATATTACGGGAGATCTGAGTTTTGAACCCGAATTGCCGGATTCGGATAAAAAGACGGAGGGTAAGTACTGGCCGTACTATGAGTATTGTCAGACATCATCAGCTTTTCCGTCAGTAAAGGTAAAAGTATCGGGCACAGGCCTTACAAAAGCAGATATGATGTTTGCCGAATGTTCCAAGATAGAAAGTATTGATTTCAGTGGATTTGACACATCCAAGGTCACGAGTATGCAATGGATGTTCTATCGTACAGGAGTAGATGCCGGATTAAAATCATTGGATCTGAGTGGATTTAATACAGGTAAAGTAAATAATATGGGGCAGATGTTTGCAGGCAGCAGTTCTGTTGAAAGCATCAATCTCAGCAGCTTCAATACAAGTAATGTTAATTGGATGATTGGAATGTTTGAGGGGTGCAGCTCTTTAAAAAGACTTGACCTGAAAAATTTCAATACTAAAAACATATGGGACATGAGCGAATTGTTCAAAGGATGTAAATCTTTGACCAGTATCAACCTTAGTTCTTTTAATACCGAAAAAGTTATAAGAATGGACGAATTGTTTTATGGCTGTAGTTCAATGAAGAATCTCGATATTCACAATTTTGAAGTGTCAAAATGTCATATGAGCAGGTTGTTTTACGGCTGCTCGTCTCTTGTAAATCTTGATATGAGTAATTTTGATTTGAGCGACGCTGAAACGGTGTGTTATGGGACATTTACGGGTTGTAAATCATTAAAGACAATAAAGACACCTAAGGCACTTGGAGATTCCGATGGCCTGGAACTCCCCGGTATATACAGAAATAAAGCCGGTAAGGAAAGAAGAAAAATAGTAGATGCAAATGATGTATATACAAGAGTTAAGAGCATCAATTCAATGTATCGTTTATATAATCCTAACTCCGGAGAACATTTTTATACCGGTGATATTAATGAAGTAGATACAATAGTTAAAGCAGGATGGAAAAATGAAGGGATAGCTTGGAATGCGCCTTCAACATCCAAGACACCCGTTTACAGACTTTATAATCCCAACGCAGGCGATCATCATTATACTACAAGTGAAACTGAAAAGAATAATCTTGTAAATGTAGGCTGGAAGTACGAAGGCATCGGATGGTATTCAGATGATAATAAGGGAGTGGCTCTTCAGAGACTTTACAATCCCAACGCTACTACCGGATCTCATCACTACACGATAAGTATTTCCGAAAAGGATAATCTTGTAAAAGCAGGCTGGAAATATGAAGGCCTGGCTTGGTACGGCATGAAATAGTTAAAAATTTGATTGACAAAAATAATGCTCAAATGTTAGTATGCTTCCATAATTGAATATCAATTGATAAACCGTAGATGAAGAGTAAGTAGGCAGAGCCTCCTTTCTTACAGAGAGCTGCAGGCGGTGAGATTGCAGCGTTAAGTGTTTTGTTGAATGGACTTCAGAGGGCGAGCGGAACTGTATATGTGATTATACATAGTATGTGAGACGGAGTAAGAACCTTCGTTAAAAAAGTTCGGCATATGTTGGTATGCGCTGAGTGGGTGTGATACACACCAAGTTGGGTGGCACCGCAGGAGTATTATATGAAAATCCTGTCCCGGCAATTTAAGGTTTTTAAATTGCCGGGATTTTTTATTTAATAAAGAATTATGATCAAGGAGGTTTTTAAAATGATCAATCAGCTGTCAATTTTTACGGAAAATAATAAGGGCGCAATGCTCAGGGTATCAAAGGCGGTATCTGATGCCGGAATAGATATCTACAATGTAGTAACAAACGATAGTGCGGAGTTCGGAATCGTAAGAATGCTTACCACGGACCCCGAGAAGGCAAAGGAAATACTTACATCTATGGGCTATATGTGCAAGCTTGATAAGGTTCTCGGAGTCGAAATCCCCGATGAGGTGGGAAGCCTTACCGCACTTCTCGATACACTTGATTCGGCAAATGTGAACATTGATTATCTTTATGTTTCCTACAGCAGAGATTTCAAGCTTCCGCTCGCCGTGCTTAAGGTAGTGGGATATACAGAGGTAGAATCGAGTCTCAGAAGCAAGGGCTATAAGACAATATAATCCGAAAAAAGATGTAACAGATGGATTATATAATCCGGCGTAAGAGACGGAGCAGTAATTAAAAAGAAAGGTAATGCCATGAAAATAAGACCTTCATTAGATGATATTAAAAAACTTAATACTGATGAATATACTGTGTCACCGGTGAGTTGTGAGATATTGTCGGATTTCATCACTCCCATCGAAGCGATAAGGATACTGAAAAATGTTTCTCAGCATGCATATATGCTGGAGTCCGCTCAGGCTGATGAAAAATGGGGACGCTACACATTTCTCGGCTATGACCCGAAAATGGAGATAAGCTGCATAGACGGGGAATTAAAGAACAATGAGGAAACAGTTCATACAGAGGATCCTACCGGGTATCTTAGACAGGTGCTTTCAAATTACAAAAGCCCGAGATATGATTTTCTGCCTCCTTTTACAGGTGGACTTGTAGGATATTTTTCATACGATTATCTGAAATACAGCGAGCCCGCAACCGCTTCAAGTGTAAAGGATGAAAATGAGTTTAAAGATGTGGATCTGATGCTTTTCGATAAGGTTATCGCCTTTGACAATCTTAAACAAAAGATAGTTCTGATTGTGAATATGAAGCTGGATGATCCGGAAAATGAATATAAGAGGGCCGTAAAGGATCTTGAAGAACTGATTGTGATTCTTCGGACAGGCGCAAAATGTGAGGAGCAGTCAGGCAGGGTGGAAGGACAGTTTAAGCCCTTCTTCAGTAAAGAGCAGTTCTGCGAAATGGTTGAAAAAGCCAAGAGACACATTTTTGAAGGGGACATTTTCCAGATAGTGCTTTCAAACAGGATAGAGGCAAAATTCAGCGGAAGCCTTCTGAATACCTACAGAGTACTCAGAACCATAAATCCCTCACCTTATATGTTCTATTTTTCGGGAACGGATGTTGAGGTTGCCGGGGCTTCGCCGGAAACACTCGTAAAGCTCGAAAACGGAGTGCTCCATACATTCCCTCTTGCGGGTACCAGACCGAGAGGAGCTTCGCCCGAAGAAGACATAGCTCTTGAGGAGGAGCTGCTTCGGGATGAGAAGGAGCTGGCAGAGCATAATATGCTGGTTGATCTCGGAAGAAACGATCTCGGACGCGTGAGCCGTTTCGGAACCGTTGAGGTTGAGAGATACATGGATGTTTTGAGATTCTCCCATGTGATGCATATAGGTTCAACGGTAAGGGGAATTATCTCTGAGGATAAGGACGCGCTTGATGCGATTGAAGCAGTTCTGCCCGCGGGCACATTATCGGGTGCACCGAAGATAAGAGCCTGCCAGCTTATCAATGAGCTTGAGGACTGCAAGCGCGGAATATACGGCGGTGCCATCGGTTACATTGATTTCACCGGAAATATGGATACCTGCATTGCCATCAGGATAGCATACAAGAAAAACGGCAGGGTATTTGTAAGAAGCGGAGCCGGCATAGTTGCGGATTCGGTTCCCGAAAAGGAATATCAGGAGTGCATCAACAAGGCGAAGGCTGTTATAAATGCGCTTGAGACTACTATAGAGTAGTTAAAGAGTGAAATCGGTGAAAAGAGTGAAATCGGTGAAAAGACATAAGAAGTGACATGATGGAATAAGACATTAGACAACGTTTTGTGAAAGGAATTTAATTATGATACTTCTAATAGATAATTATGATAGCTTCTCCTATAACCTTTATCAGCTTATCGGAAGCATTACACCTGATATTAAGGTCATCAGAAATGATGAAATGAGTGTTTCCGAAATAGAGGCATTAAAACCTTCTCATATCATATTGTCACCTGGTCCCGGAAAACCCGAAGATGCCGGAATATGTGAGGATGTGGTAAGAAGCCTCGGCGGAAAAATTCCGATACTCGGCGTTTGCCTCGGTCATCAGGCTATCTGCGAGGTCTATGGGGCAACTGTTACATATGCCAAAAGACTGATGCACGGAAAGCAGTCTGAGTGTACGGTGACGGACGACAAGATATTTAACGGAATCAGAGAGGCAGAAACCCGAAAGATGAAGGTTGCAAGATATCACTCGCTGGCGGCTAAAGCAGGTACCATTCCGGAGTGCCTCGAAGTGATAGCAACATCCGATGACGACGGCGAAGTAATGGCTGTAAAACACAGAGAAAAAACAGTGTACGGCTTCCAGTTCCACCCCGAATCCATCCTTACCCCGGAAGGTATGGTGATAATCCGTAACTTCCTTGAAATGTAGTATAATTAGTATAACATTTTGCAATCAATTTTTGGAAAAGCAATAATTCTGTCTGTAATAGCCGGAAATTATTGCTTTTTCAGCTTATACAGGTCGCCTCGTGGAACAAAAAGCAATAAATCCGCCTGTTTTAGCCGGAAATTATTGCTATTTCAGCTTATACAGGTCGCCTTGCGGAACAAAAAGCAATAAATCCGCCTGTTTTAGCCGGAAATTATTGCTATTTCTGCTGATACAGGTCGCCTCGCAGATCAAAAAGCAATAATTCTGCCTGAAATAGCTGAAATTATTGCTTTTTCTGCTGATACAGGTCGCCTCGCGGAGTAAAAAGCAATAAATCCGCCTGTTTTAGCCGGAAATTATTGCTTTTTCTGCTTATACAGGTCGCCTCGCGGATCAAAAAGCAATAATTCTGCCTGATATATCCGAGAATTATTGCTTTTCGGTACTTCCACACTCGTCGCAGCCGTGCCACTCGTCGCAGCCGTGCCACTCGTCGCAGCCCGACATCGCTAGATACAAGCCCCCTGCACATGCCATATGTGTGCGATAAGCAGAGGTTATCACAGGCTATAAATGTTAACGAATTTTCAAATCATTCGATCAGTGGTAGTATCAGAGCATCGAAAAAAGGAGGAATGCATTATGAATAATACGAGAGTATTTAAGACAAGCGATATGATGTGTATGTATTGTATGCGAATGCTTAACTCCCGGGCCCAACATAAGGCAGGGATGCAAGGCTTGATTGCTGCGCGTCTCAAACTGATGCGATGTTGCTGATCGAATGATCAACACCATTTGAAAGAATGCCTTGTGCCCGGGAGACCAAATAGTCACCGGGTATTTTTT
>CACYCJ010000161.1 GCA_902772925.1 uncultured Lachnospiraceae bacterium | reverse complement strand
GAAATATTGGAAATGAGAATTGAAGAAAAAGGATGATGTAATTAATTATTGAGTGTTTCACTATTATAATTAATTTCATTAACATAATGAAAGTGAGGATAAAGATGAAGTTAGCATTTGAACAGGGTTATAAACGCGACGTAGTTGATCCGGTGATACAAACATTACTAGCTGAATATGAGCCAAAGAGTATAAGGGACGCCTTTGAGTATATTAGATCGAAGAAGAGTGTTAAATATTACTCAGCAGATTTTGATTTTAATATGGCACCAGTACTTGCTATAGACTTCGGATCGCATACAGAGTTCTGTTATCTGTGGGATCTTACAGAGGAAGATAAGAAAGATTTTCTGTCCCCCTCAAAGGACGAGCCTAAAGGTACTGATGAAGAAGTCGCGAAAAGGAGATTTGCATATAACATTCTTAGCGAATTAAAGAATCGTAGAACTATCTCTTACGAAGAGGCGGTGGCTATTAGTAAAATACTTAAGATAGGCGGAGAATAACGTAGAACGCCCAGTAAGGCGTTTGAATATATTATATGATAGAACTTATTACTATTATATGTAATGCCCCTTCTTGGGCAAAATACGAGGTTTCAGACAAAAAATGCCGTACCCAGATATATTCCGGATACGGCATTATTTTATAATCATTTCAGAATTGCGCCCTTCAAAAATAACTTAATCTTTGTTTTCATTTTATTCACTGATGTTAAAAAAGAGCACTCCTCTTCCTTTCCATCACCGTAGAATTTTTCCATGTACTGTGTGAATTTCATTTCCATCGTATGGTCAACAGCCACATAAGCATCCTGCATCCAAGGATACTCTTCAGGGAGCCAGCATGAGCCATTAACACCATAATCACCGCCCCATGAATTCTTTATAAGCCACCATAGCTTTCCGGTTTTATCTGTCTTCCAGCCATATACAGCGAGAGCGTGACCGCCATCGCTTACATAATCTAAGTTAGGATTATAATTAATATAACCTTCTTTATCAGGCTTATAGAAGCATGGAAATACTTGGATGCCAATTAGTACGGCCCCGGTATTCATGATAGCCTGTTGTACTTCCTTACGGCTACCACATTGATAATAACCATTAATCGCAAATGGCTTAGCCTTCTTCATCCACTCCGCTTTATTCTCATTGTATTTGGGTCTGAGTTCTGCTAATTTCCCGAAGTCAGGAAAATCGTGGAAGAGTATTGATCCATTCTTACCATTACGCATGGGGGTCTTAAGATACATACCTTCCATTGCTTCTTCCTCAGGACGATTACAATAAGTAAATGCGGGACTAAGTGGAGCAGTAAGCTCGCTCTGCCCCTTCTCGCGTTCTTGTAGATATCTGATAAAGCTATATGCACAAGCAGCGCACATCATGCTGCTGCCCTGATCATAAGTAAAATCAGAATCCTTTGTCTGATAATTGGCCGGTATTCCCTTAGGTGATACTGCAAATACTGTGTCCTTAAATTTCCAGTCACGATGGTCGTAAGGGTCTACGAGCGCACGGTTGGTGCGCCCGTATTTTTCCCTAAAGTCTGTCATTTAATCGCCTCTCTAAGTCTGGACTCTACGTCCGTCTTCAGAACACCAACAACTTCGGCATCGGATGCTGCGCCGGTATCGGTCTTAATTGCCTCGAGAATGATCAGTACAGCCTCGGTCACTAACTTGATCGCCTTCTCACTTACACCATGCTTCATGACCTCAATAGCGAGTGCAATGACCGCAATAGTGATAGACATCCAAGTGGCGTTTACGCCGGACTCCTGAAGGTTAACAAGTATGGCGCTGACAGCACCAAGTACAATAAGAATATCTGCAGTATGAGCCTTAATCCAATCAAATATATTTTTCATATTAATCATCCTTTCTTTTCAATCTACTTTCATATCTCTTTTAAGTTCCTCTATGTCCTTTTCAAGAATAGTTTCCCTTGTTTCACATTTATATACTCGTTCAATAACTGAATTGTGCTTCTTAACTTCCTCAGTCAAAGTCTTTATACGCTCATCTGTGAGCGCCATAGCTTTGCCAGTCTCAGCACT
>CACYCJ010000160.1 GCA_902772925.1 uncultured Lachnospiraceae bacterium | reverse complement strand
GGCAATGGATTCACCGCTTCTTGAAACAACAGTTAACGGCGCTACGGATATCATCGTAAACTTCTCAGGAAACATCGGTATTGTTGAAGCGTATGACGCTATCACATATCTTACCGAAGTTGCGGGTGAGAATGTAAATATCATCTTCGGTACAGTTGATAATGATGTTGTAGGCGAAGAGATAAGCATTACAATTATAGCTACGGGAATCGAGGATGACGGAATCAAGGTAAGCGCGGTTATACCTCCCGCTTCAAAGTCAGTTTCGGCACCCGCTTCATCAGGCTCTTCTTCATCGGAAGGACTGAAGGCTCCCGTATTCGGTAATTCAAAGAAGTCTGCTTCTTCCGTGATCGATCTTGACGAAGAGGAAGAGGATGTACCCGAAGTAACAACAGCCAAGGTTGCATCATTTGCTACTACTGAGACCGAAGAAGCACCCAGAGAGGAAAGAAAGGTTTCCTCACTGAAAAACAACAAGGACATTCAGATTCCTTCATTCCTCAGAAAGGGCTGATTATCCTTTCGGATGATTATGCAATTAAATGATAATGATAAGTGTTATCATACCTTTTTATAATAACAACAAAACAATAATCAAGTCAGCAAGCTCTGCTCTTTCGAATGAAGGCGCAGAGCTTGAAGTGCTTGTTGTTGAAGATGGAAAAACCATGGATGACGAGGTTCGAAAAAGCCTGTCAAGGCTTGGCGAGGAGTACGGAAAAACCTTAAGGGTGATAACTCTCGAAAAGAACCGCGGTGCCTGGAATGCGAGAAATGTCGGCGTGGAAAATGCCGAGGGTGAATATATCGCATTTCTTGATGCGGATGACTGGTGGTCTCCTCTTAAGCTTAAGGAGCAGCTTAGGGTGATGGAGCATTTTACCATTAAGGGCAAGGCTCCGAGCATAGTCTTTTCCGGGAGGGAGCTTTATGATGAAGACGGTAATGATCTCGGAAAATACATTCATGCAAAAAAGGCTGTAGGCTACAGAGGACTGCTTAAGTCAAATATCATTAATTGTTCATCCGTGCTGTTAAGGAGGGAGACAGCTTTGAAGTATCCCATGAAGGAAGGGAAGCTTCATGAGGATTATCTCTGCTGGCTGGAGATCCTTCGGGACGGAGGCTTTGCCGCAGGAATCGACAAGCCGCATCTTTGCTACAGGGTGAGTACCAAAAGCAAATCCGGAAATAAATTAAAATCCGCTGTCATGACGGCAAGGGTTTATAAAAAGGCGGGGCTTACATTCCCCGAAAGAATGATCTATATGTGCAGCTATGCATATAATGGATTTAAGAAATACAATTAACTTTAGTGAGGAACAAAAGAATGGATTCAAATGTCGGCAGAGCCGAAATGATCATAGAAAGAATGAATAACCTTATCAATGAGGCTCCCTTTGCATTCTTTTCCACCGATAAGGTCACGGTGGACAAGGAGGAGATGCTGGGGCTTCTCGACAGCCTTTCGGATGCGGTGGCAACTGAGATGAAGGTCTACAGAGAGGTTAATGATAAGAAAGCACGCATTATAAACGAAGCGCGCATAGAAGCCGAAGAGATAAGATATGAGGCTGAGCAGTCTGCCAGCAGGATAAGAGTTACAAAGAGGCGTTCTGATGAGGTGTTCCCCTACAAGGAGGATGAAATGAGTCAGGATGAGCTGCTCGTCCTTCGTAACGCCGATGACATTTACGGAGCATCTCTCATTTATACCGATGAGATGCTTACGGAGGTCGACCACCTTATAAATGATGCATATCAGAACATCGAAAATGAATATCAGCGCATGCAGGAATCTCTGAGGAAAAAAATGGATGAGGTTTCCCGAAATAAGACAGAGATACTTGAGGATCTTATCGCACTCAGCAAGAATGACCGTTACAGTCAGATACTCGAGCTGAGCCAGCTTCTTTCAAATGAGCTTTACGAGGCCAGAAAGAAGGCAAGGGCGGAAGCCAGAGATGATGAAAAGCAGATGCAGTTTGAGTTTAATAATGATGATGTGGTGGTTGAGGAAGAAAAGAAGAGAAGGGCACCCGTTAATCCCGACAGGACGGCTAAAAAGCTGCCTGATGCCGAAGTGATCAGGATAGACCCTCCAAGGGAAGAGGATGAAAGAAGACTGGTGCAGAGAAAGAATGGTGAAAAGATAAATGATTGAACCTTATGTCAGAACAGTAAACTATTATGAGACGGATCAGATGCATGTGGTGCATCATTCCAATCATATCAGATATATGGAGGAGGCCAGACTCCACCTCATGGATCAGATGGGACTGAACTATGAAAAAATGGAAGAGCTGGGTATAATCATTCCCGTTCTCGAGGTCAGTGTTGATTATAAAAATGCGATTCATTACGGAGATACGATATCCATCGAATGTAATCTCACGGGACTCTCACCTGCAAGATTCAGTGTGGCTTATCGTGTTACCGACGAGGAAAATTCACTTAAGGCGATCGGAAGGACAAGCCATGCTTTTCTGGACAGTGAATTTAAACCCATGAACATGAAAAAGAAATTCCCGGAGCTTTACAAGGTTTTTGAGGAAGCGACGATTAAGGATATAGAGAAAAAATAATAATATATATTAATCATATATAGTATAAAGGATCTGTGTTTCAAAAAAGGAGGAAAACAATGGATTACAAGAATTCAGGTGTGGACATCGAGGCCGGTTATAAGTCTGTTGAGCTTATGAAGGAGCATATCAAAAAGACCATGAGGGAAGAGGTTCTCGGTGGCATAGGCGGATTTGCCGGTGCGTTTGACTTAAGTAAGATCAAGCAGATGGATGAGCCGGTGCTTCTGTCCGGAACTGACGGCTGCGGTACAAAGGTTAAACTGGCATTTATAATGGATAAGCATGATACCATAGGAATTGATGCCGTGGCAATGTGTGTAAACGATATTGCATGCTCCGGCGGTGAACCCTTGTTTTTCCTTGATTATATTGCCTGCGGAAAGAACTATCCCGAAAAGATAGCTACTATCGTAAGCGGTGTTGCAGAGGGCTGCAGACAGAGTGAGGCGGCTCTTGTAGGCGGAGAGACTGCAGAGCATCCGGGACTTATGCCCGAGGATGAATACGATCTTGCAGGCTTTGCCGTGGGTGTTGTCGATAAGAAGGATATGATAACTGGTGCCGATATAAAGGCAGGAGATACACTTATCGGAATCGCTTCCTCGGGAGTTCACAGTAACGGCTTCTCACTTGTGAGAAAGGTTTTCGAGATGACAGAGGAGTCACTTTCAACATATTATGACGAGCTCGGTAAAACGCTCGGTGAAGCTCTTATAGAGCCTACAAGAATCTATGTAAAGGCTCTCAAGAGTGTTAAGGCTGCAGGCGTTAAGATCAAAGGCTGCAGTCACATTACCGGCGGAGGCTTCTATGAGAATGTTCCCCGTATGCTTCCCGAAAATGTATGCGCAGAGATAAAAAAGGATTCATATGATGTTCCTCCCATCTTCGGACTCATTGCAAAGTGCGGAAATGTAGAGGAAAAGATGATGTACAATACCTTCAATATGGGTATCGGAATGGTGCTTGCGGTTTCGCCCGAGGATGCGGATGCGACAATTAAGGCTCTTGAAGAAGCAGGCGACAAGGCTTACATCGTGGGTACCGTTAAGGAAGGACAAAAGGGAGTAGTTTTATGCTGAGAGTACTTGTAATGGTTTCGGGAGGCGGAACCAATCTGCAGGCCATAATAGACGGCGTTAAGGACGGAAAGGTAAGAAATACCGAGATAGTCGGAGTTATCAGTAATAATAAGGGTGTTTATTCTCTCGAAAGAGCTGCAAAGGCAGGGATAAAGGGAGTGGTTGTTTCGCCTAAGGATTATTCCGACAGGGCGGAGTTCAATAAAGCGCTTCTTGATACTGTAGACAGCTTTAAGCCCGATCTTATCGTGCTGGCAGGCTTTTTGGTAGTTATACCCCCGGAGATGATTGACAGATATGAAAATCGCATTATAAACATTCATCCCTCGCTCATACCTTCATTCTGCGGTACGGGCTACTACGGATTAAAGGTTCATGAGGCTGCACTTGCAAGAGGAGTAAAGGTGACCGGAGCTACGGTGCATTATGTGGATAAGGGTACCGACACGGGACCGATAATCCTTCAGAAGGCGGTTGAGGTTAAGGAAAACGATACTCCCGAAATCCTGCAGCGAAGGGTAATGGAAGAGGCCGAGTGGATCCTTCTTCCGCAGGCTATTGATATGATCGCACAAAATAACTGAAACTTCTATTGTATTATTATGGGAAGTATAATGTAATAAATGTGACGCCAGTCTATATATACAAGTGCTTTCAAAACTGTTCTACGATTTTTATTTTGCACGAAATATGTTTATGAATTATCACAAAGCGCTTCG
>CACYCJ010000159.1 GCA_902772925.1 uncultured Lachnospiraceae bacterium | reverse complement strand
GTTAGATCAGTATAAGTTCACACTTAACGAATACCGAAGCCCATTACAGGAAGTAAGGGATTCACTTTGACATCGCAGGTAAGGAAGCGCGAATCAAAGAATTAAATAAACTGATGGAAGAAAACGGCTTTTGGGACAATATCGAGGAAAGCGGCCGTGTCATGAAGGAAGCAAAGAACCTGAAGGACGCGATCGATCGTTTTAATGAGATAAACGGCAGCTTTGAGGATATTGAGACCATGATCGAAATGGCCGAAGAGGAAAATGACGAAGAGCTCACTGTTGAGGCGGGCGAGATGCTTGCCAAGTTCGAAAAGGATTTTGAAGCGTTCCGTGTGGAAACACTTCTCTCCGGTGAGTTTGATACGGATAATGCGGTGCTGACACTTCACGCGGGCGCCGGCGGAACAGAGAGCTGCGACTGGTGTGAAATGCTCTACAGAATGTATACCAGATGGGCGGAAAAGCACAGCTTCTCCGTTGAGGTTCTGGATATTCTGGACGGTGATGAAGCCGGGATCAAGTCTGTCACATTTCAGATTAACGGCTATCATGCCTACGGTTATCTGAAATCCGAAAAGGGTGTTCACAGGCTCGTGAGAATTTCGCCCTTCAATGCGAACGGAAAGAGGCAGACCTCATTCTGCTCCATGGATGTTATGCCGGATATTGAAGAGGATGTTGAGGTTGAAATAAATCCCGAGGACATAAGAGTAGACACCTACAGGTCCAGCGGAGCGGGCGGTCAGCATATCAATAAGACTTCGTCTGCTATCAGGATCACACATTTCCCTACCGGAATAGTTGTCCAGTGTCAGAATGAGCGTTCTCAGCATATGAATAAAGACAAGGCCATGAAGATGCTGTCTGCAAAGCTGCTGCTCCTTAAGAGAAAGGAACAGGAGGAAAAGCTGTCCGGTATCAGAGGCGAGGTTACGGATAACGGTTTCGGAAATCAGATAAGGTCATATGTGCTTCAACCATATACGCTGGTTAAGGATCACAGGACTAACTGTGAGGTGGGAGATGCCATGAGAGTGCTGGACGGAGATATCGATCCGTTCATAAATGCATATCTCAAATGGATCAATACCGGCAACAAGGCTGATGAGTAGGCACACCGACGGCTTTATGCGTAGGTGCTGCATTAGGATATGAGGTATACGGATGATGGGTAAATACATTTTGTTTTCCGTAAATGATGAGCTATATGCCATAGATATTCTGGCTGTCACAAGCGTGGAGGAATCCATGAAATATGTGAGGGTTCCCGGTGCGCCCGATTTTCTGAACGGCATAGTTCATATAAGAAATGAAGTTCTCCCCGTAGTCGATCTCGGCTATGTCTTCGGCTTTGAGAAGAGAAATGAGATAAGCAAGCTTCTCGTGATAATGGTCGAAGGAAAGAATCTTTCATTTAATGTTGATGATGTTCTCGGAATATATACCTCCGAAGAAGAGGGAATGGGTCTTCCGGGACTTGCAAGAACGCCTGCAAACAGCTACGCAAACAGAGTACTTCATAAGGATGACAGGCTCATTATAGAGATTTCTCCGGAGAAGATATTAAGCTCTGCGGAGAAAAATGAGATAGATGAGATAATCGCTCAGTGCGGTGGGGCGTAAGGGATAAGCTCCGGTACCGGGTGAAGAATAAATGAAATGTGAGAGGCGGATATGATCAAGATAGCTATACTCGGATACGGAACCGTAGGTTCCGGTGTATATGACGTTATTGTCAGAAATCAGGACGTAGTTTCCGAAAAAGCGGGTGAAGGGATTGAAGTAGCTTATGTGCTCGATCTCAGGGATTTCCCGGGAGACCCCGCAGAAAGTGTTCTTACTCATGATTTTGAGGATATACTGAAGGATGACGAAGTTAAGATAGTGGTTGAAACCATGGGAGGCGTAGAGCCGGCAAACACATTTGTCAGAAAAGCTATAAATGCCGGAAAGAGCGTATGTACATCAAATAAAGAGCTTGTTGCGAAATACGGCTCCGAGATCCTTGAAGAAGCAAGGAAGAATTCGGTGACATTTCTCTATGAGGCTTCCGTAGGAGGAGGCATTCCGGTGCTTCGCGCAATGAATGAGTCTCTGACCGCGGATCATTTTGACAAGATATCGGGAATACTGAACGGTACAACCAATTATATACTTACCCGTATGGATAAGGAGGGAGCCGCATTTGATGCCGTGCTTAAGGATGCACAGGACAAGGGCTATGCGGAGAGAAAGCCGGAGGCTGATATTGAGGGCTATGATGCCTGCAGAAAGATTGCCATACTTGCTTCGCTTATGACGGGAAGCTTCGTTGATTACGAGGATATCAGCACAGAGGGTATCACCAAGATAAGCGGTAAT
>CACYCJ010000158.1 GCA_902772925.1 uncultured Lachnospiraceae bacterium | reverse complement strand
TATCACTATAAAATAGTTCTGCATACCCGCGCTCCATCCGAAGCAGGGTATCATTGCAAAGATCCAGGTTACCAGGAAAATGACAAAACAGAACAGACAGGTCATGGTTTTTGCATGAAATGTCTGCCAGAAAAGAAGAATGATAAGTCCGAAGAAAATAAATATCCTAAACGGATATGACTTTACGGCATCAGGTCCCGCAATGATAACATCCAGCAGAAATGCAACAAAAACTGTCAGGTATAGTATCCTGAGAGATACCATACCCCGCTTCGTTTCATTTTCTGACTTTACATCCTTTGTTATCAGATTCAATAATCTCATCGTCACACCGCCGTTAACTCAGATGTATCATAAGCACCACGGTAAAGCCATTCAAGCACTCTTTACCTAATACATAATTATAGTAATTTCATCGTTAAAACACAACCTCAATTATAGAAAATGGAACAAAACAATACGGTGAAAACAGTTCTTTAACAGAAGCTCTTTGACTTCTCGAGAGCATCTATAACCTTATCACACCATTCATCAAACTCAGGATCCTCCACCTGACATTCGGGATGTGACATTACATAATCCAGAGCGATGTTCCGTCACATTTTTATACCATCATCTTGTAGATCTTCGTGCAGTCTTCTTCATTAAATGTGACGAAGCCGGATATCGTTCCGTTCCTTCCGTCGCCGTGACAGAGCACGTGAGCAAGCTTCGGAATATCCTCTTCCTTTGCCCCGAGCTCTGCGAAATTTTTCGGCATTCCGAGTGAAATAAGGAAGTTTTGGAATGCTTCGATTCCTTCAAGTGCGGTAACCTCCGGATGGTCGAAATCCATCTGGCAGCCCCATACGCGAACCGCAACCTTTGCAAACCGCATTACATCATGACCCATCTGATATTTGAATACCGCCGGCATTGTCACGGCAAGCCCTGCGCCGTGAGGGCAGTCATAAAGCGCCGAAAGCTCATGCTCTATAGCATGACTGTTCCAATCCTGGCTTCTTCCTACTCCGCAGGTATTATTGTGAGCTACCATTCCGGCCCACATAATATTTGCCCTTGCTTCATAACAGTTCGGGTCTGCTATTACACGGGGGCCTTCATGCTTCATCGTAAGAAGCAGCGCCTCGATAAGACGGTCCGTCACCTCGACATCCTTCGTATTTGTCAGATATCTTTCATATAAATGCGCCATTATATCAGTAATACCCGAAGCCGTCTGATAAGGCGGCAGAGTCTGAGTAAGCTCTGGATTAAGGATGCTGAACTTAGGTCTTATGGCATCACCATGCGATCCTCGCTTGAACATCCCTTCTTCCTTTGTGATAACGGAATTTGCACTTCCTTCACTTCCTGCTGCCGCAATCGTAAGTATAGTTCCTACCGGAAGAGCCTCCTCGATAAGCTTTCCGCAGTAAAAATCCCAAAAATCACCGTCATAAACAGTTCCGGCAGCTATAGCCTTGGAAGAATCTATAACACTTCCGCCGCCTACCGCAAGGATGAAGTCAACCCCTTCCTTCCTGCAAAGCTCGATTCCTTCGTAAACCAGTTCGCTTCTCGGATTGGGCTTAACACCACCCAGCATCACATACTCCAAGCCTTCGTTTTTAAGTGACGCCTCAACGCGGTCAAGAAGTCCCGACTTCTTTGCGCTGCTGCCACCGTAGTGAATCAGCACCTTGCTACCCCCGAAACGCTTAACATACTTTCCTGCTTCATTTTCCGTTTCCCTTCCGAACACAAAATATGTCGGTGAATAAAATGTAAAATTTTCCATATCTGATTCTCCCCTCATACATTATATGTTTCTTCGTTCCGCATTACTGAGTTACGTCGATCTGCTGTCTTTTGACAAGGTCCGCGAAGAAGCCATCCTTTTTTATCAGCTCATCATAGCTTCCACTCTCCACGATCTTACCATCCTTAAGGGCAATGATCCTGTCGCATTCGCGTATGGTGGACAGCCTGTGAGCTATGACAATACGGGTACAGTCGAGCGAATCAAGTGAATCCGTCACAACCTTCTGTGTCAGATTATCAAGTGCCGATGTTGCCTCGTCCATTATCATAAGCTTCGGCTTTCCTACGATTGCTCTCGCGATAAGAAGCCGCTGCTTCTGACCTCCGGAAATTCCTCCGTTTCCCTCGGAAATGAGAGTATGCATTCCCATAGGCATATTCTTTATATCCTCGGCCATACTTACCATTTCGGCCGCATCCCACGCATCCTCCATGGTTGCATCGGGAGCAGTTATAGTAATATTCGAAAAAATATCTCCGGCAAAAAGCTTTCCGTCCTGAAGAACTGTTCCGATACACCTTCTCAGGCTTCGAAGATCCACATTTTTGATATCCAGATCATCGTAATAAACCGTTCCCGTCTCAGGCATTATAAAGCCCAGGAGCATTCTGACCAATGTGGTTTTTCCGCAGCCGCTTCCTCCTACGATAGCAACATATTCACCTGCCTTTATGCTGAGTGAAAGATCATTCAGTACTGCGGGACTGCTTTCGTCATAACGAAATGTCACATGGCTCAGCTCCACATTTCCGGAGATCGAGGAAACAACCTTCTTGCCCGTTCCAAACAGGGGAGTTGTCTCGAGAATCGGCTTGCCAAGCTCAAGTATCGGTATCAGCTGCGCAATACCCGAGGTTCGATTAGCCACAAGAGTTAAATTCATTATGGCAAACTCATAAGCAGATAAAAATGCCGCCACACTTGAAGCAGGAACCTGATGTTTAAATGAAAGATAAAATACCCAGAGCATTCCGAGCAGATTGATCGCACGCAGCAGCTGCATCTTGGAGCAAAGCGGAAAACGGACTGCGTAGGCTGCGCTTACTTCTTCCGTATATTGACGCAGCCATTTTGCATAAGCTCTGTCTTCGCCTCCGCTGAGCTTAAGCCTCTGTACACCGGAAATGAGGTCGAACACGATACCTCCGTTCTTTTCCTCATTTAAAAGCTTCTTCATAGCAAGCCTTTGTTCCTGCCTATAGGTTATATAGAGCAGTACCATAATGACCAGTATCGGGATAGTGGCAGCCGGGAGCAGCTCGGGTGCAACGATAAATACCGGCAGTGTACTGAATAATGCAGTGATTATACTCGAAATAAAGCACAGAGAATCAGAGATTAAAAGCGGTATCCTCGAAAGCTGCTCAACCCTTCTCGAAAGACCTCCGGCCGTCTTTCCCGCAAAGAATGAAACGTGCATATTCAAAAGTCGGGAATACAGACTGTTTTCCAGCACAACATCCAGCCGGCACCTTATACGCATGATAAGCGAATAATTCACCGCCCGAAGAAGGAGATAATTTCCTACCGCAAGTGCCAGCACAAATAAAAACATAAGGTAAAGCTGACTTTCATTACCGGACGGAATTATATCATTAAGCGCAAGCTTGGTCACAATCGGCGTAATGGTTGAGGCAAATGCGATAAGCAGGGATACTGCCGTAAACGCCAGAAGATCGCTCAGCCTGATCTGTCCGAGCAAAAACTTCATAAAATCCTTTTTTGAAAGCGGCTCAGTAGGAAGAGGCTTATAAAAGCAGATAGCTTCCTTTTCAAACCGTTCAACATCCTTTTTCTTTACACGGCATTTCTTTTCCAATACTTCGTCTATGTAATAATAACCGTATAATGCACCCGGAAAAAGCGCAATATGCGTATCTTCTCCCTTAACCGTAACAAGGAGTACACCGTCACCGTTCAGCCACCAGTCTTCGGTCAGCTTCACCCTTCTTTTTGCGATCCCCGTAGCTCTGCTCACTTCCTCCAGAAGATTGTCAAAGCTCATCACCTTATCTGAAATATTCGGCATCTCAAGTTTATAGTAGTCCGCTATCCTTTGAAGCTGGCGCACATCATCCTTTTCCGGCAATTCCGCCTTTGACTTAAAGCGACTGCTGGCGCTGAGAGCCTTACCAAGCTGACGCTGATTTACATCTAACGATCTTTTATCGTTCTCTATTCTGTTTTTCAGCTGATTACCGACAATACTCATTAAAATCTCCCCTAAGCAGTCATAATGAGCTTTTTATAAAGCCCGTCGTTTTTCATCAGTTCTTCGTGAGTTCCTCTTTCTATAATGCTTCCTTTATCCATTACGATTATCTCGTCACAGTCCCTGATAGTGGACAGCCTGTGAGCTACTATGATACAGGTAATGCCTCTTTGGTGAATAAATTCGGATATTTCATACTCCGTCCTTGCATCGAGAGCCGATGTTGCCTCATCCATTATAAGGATGGAAGGATCGTTTGAAAGAACTCTGGCAATCTCAACTCTCTGCCTCTCGCCGCCGGAAAGGTTTCGTCCTCCCGGTTCTACCATCATATTGTAGCCGCCGTTTCTGAGTCTTATCTGATCGTGGATACCTGCATCCCTGGCAGAGAGTATCATTTCATAATCCTCTATCGTAGTGTCCCACATTTTGATATTGTTGGCCATCGTATCATTAAAGAGAGCCACTTCCTGATCGACTAATGCCACCGATGCTTTAAAAAGCACCCTGGGTATTTCATCGATTGTTTTACCGTCAAAGAGTATCTCACCGTCCCACGGCTTATTAAGGCCCACGATCATCTTGGCAACGGTAGACTTTCCCGAGCCAGAGCCTCCTACTATGGCCACTCTTTTCCCCGGAGTCAGCGTAAGATTAAAATCCTTAATGAGAGGCTCAGCCGAACTCGAATATCCGAAACTCACATTTTTTATTTCAATATTTCCGCTCAGCTTTTCCACCGATTCAAAATCTATATTATCAGGATCAAGCTCTCCCCTTTTCTCTTCGGGATACTCCGTCACATCGTTTACACGCTCTATGGCAGCCGTCATGGCCTCAAGGTTTTCTCCTACATCCACAAGCTGATCCACAGGCTTTGTAAGCGATCTCATCAGCTGCATAAAGGTCAGAAACATTCCTTCCGTAAACTGTCCCCTGATGATAAGTATAAATCCGATAAACATACAGATATCTTCAGATAATGCGGATGTAAGCGCGGGAGCATTGGCAAGATATTTCGTTGCCTTAAGACTTCTCACCTGTGAGTTTATCATAGATGCATGGTACCCGCTCCATCTTTCGAAAAAAGCATTCTCAGCTCCGGTGGCCTTTATCGACTCTATCATATCGATTCCGGATACAGTTGTCGAAGCCAGATTTGCCTTACACCTGTAGTACACTCCGTTCAGCTGTCTTCGGACCGTTCCGATTCGTTTCATGGACATCAGATTGATCACAACGGAAAGTACTCCTATAATGGTAAGAGGAACGCTGTAGCTGATCATAACCGTAAGATAAAATACCAAAAGAGCTATATTCATCAGCTGTGGTATAAGGTCACCGACAAAAGTCTCCGCAATAACCGCATTCTGCTCCTGCCTGTTGGAAAGATCTCCCGCCTTACGGCGCATAAAAAACTCCATGGGAAGCCGGAAAATGTGTCTCATGTATTTTGCGTTATTTACAGCTGCCACCTTCCCCTTCGATCTTATGATCAGAAGCTGGTTGACAATACCGGAGATAAGCTCAAACAGAATGACCGCGGCAAAAGCATAAAGAATAGCGGGATACCAGTCAGTGCGTCCTCCGTTCATGATATCATCGGTAAAAACGCGGTAGAATACCGGTGAAAAGATTCCCCCGCAGGTAGCAAGAATACTTGTTATCATAAGAAGCAATGCTATCCTTCGATTTGACCTGATAAAATCAGCAACAAAGTCAAGGGTTCCTCTCCTTTTTCCGTCGGCCACAAAGCCTTCTCCCTGCTTAAAAATCATGCAGCTTCCGGTATAACGCTTTTCAAATTCCGCTTCCTTTATGCTCACCCTTCCCTTTGAGGGATGATTAACGGCTGCACCTTTTCTGTCAAAGCCGCAAAGGACCATATACTGTCCTTTATCACAGACAGCTATTACCGGATATTCTTTTCTTTCCTTCAGCTCCTTGATTGACAGTGCTTCAATTCCGCAGGAAAGGCCATAGCCTTCAGCTGCCTCGGCAATCTGATCCGGTCCGATACCGTCTCTCGAAACCTTGCAAGCAACCCTGACCTCATCGAGTCTGACCCATTTCCCGTAATATGCCAGGATCATATCAAGGCAGGCTGCTCCTCCCTCCAGTTCCTCCATCTGCAAACAAATAGGAACCTTTACTTTTCTTCGTTTTCCCATAATCACCTCACCAAGAAACTAAACGGCGACACCTCATCTATCACAAGCGTTGCCTTTGCCATACTGTAAGGATATTTTGCAAACTCATTATTATCCGTTTTTATCGCTATTATCCAGTTGTAATAAGAAGGAACACATTCATCCACCAGCCACTCGTTTCCGAAATAATAAGTCTCTGCTACGGTACCTCGTGCAATCGGAACGCTTTCAACATAATCTATCTTCCCGCTTATCACATTTCCGTCGGGCATTTGAAGCTTTACATCATCCTTCATATCATTCAGCTTTTCCACATTGTACTCATATGCATCCAGGCAGACAATGCACCTGTATTCCGGCTTATATTCCGACTTATCCGGCATTTCCTTTACATCCTCATCAGACATATCAATGACCAGTCCGCTTGCGGTCTCGGTAACCGGGATTTTTCCGCCAATCACCCAGATGATCCACCCTGTCAGGATAATGATCAAGGCAATAATAACAATATATATTCCCATATGAGCCACATGGATATAATCATCCAGTTCATCCTGTGATACTCCGTTATTCTTATCACTCATATTTTACCTGTCCTTTCTGATTCCGCATTTTATACAGAATGTGTTCAATCGCATTATCCATCCTCATCGAGTCCGGTTTACCCATTAATGTTGCTACCGGCAAACGAAGCATAAAAAGACATCCTGTTTCTTCCTTACAGGAATTTGCACATTTGCAATAGCTTCCCATCCGTCCGACATAATCCGTCCCGGCAACCGAAAGTCCTCCGATGATATTCGGGGAATATCTGTTGGCTCCGCAGCAGTTGCCCCATATCACACTCGTTCCATAGGGCTTTGTGATGGGAAGAGCTGACATATAGTCATATTCCCCCGCAGAAAAGGATGGTACAAGTATCAGATTGCAGCCTAAATCTCTGCAAAGTCTTTCGACCGAATCGTTCCCGTCCCGTGGAAGAAACTCTGCGCAGATTAAAATGCCTATCCTGTAGAGTCCCGGAATGTGAATGATGCAGAACTCCCGCGGATTCACGGGGCTGATTGCTTCAACCACATGATCGGCTCTGTCTAAAAACTGAACATGTCTTATCTGATCTCCGAGTATCATTCCATCACCGTTTACTACTACGGTCCTGCTGATCCCGTCCCTCCACAGTCCCGGCATTATTGTGATTTCGGGCGGTGTAAGGCCTGCCTTTCTTGCCTTAACGCTTAGCTTTTGCATATATTTCAGATACCCGTCTTCTTCTTCATACATACGGGCGCTGCCCATCATTTCCGGTCCGAGAAAAAGCTCTGCACCTTCTTCACATGCCTTTAGCCAGCTCTTTGAAAATCTTTCGCTTATCACATTTTCCTGCTTATGCCCTTCAAGAGCTATCCCCCGCTGCTTAAGACCGTTTTCAGTTATATCCGGATACGAAAGAACAAGCGGATCATGAAAGCCTGAAATCGGAGAAAATGCGACCTTGAAAGCATCTTCATCATTCTTATCAGTCTTATCATAAGGTACTACAATATTTCTGTAAACTATGCTTTCGTCCCAGCGGGTATAACGGCAGTTACATAGAACACAGTTCATTTTGTAGAAAACATCCCTGTTCGAGATCTTTCGCCTTACCTTTTTATCTCCGGCGTAGTAATACCCGTCGGCAGTATCATATTTCGGATTTATCAGAATGCCCGTCTCACGGAAATTGTCATTAAGTGAACCTATATATTTCTCACCGGATCTTCCCTCCGTAAAAAGACTTACGAGAGAGACCCTTCCCGGAGAATTATCCGCATCGTAGGTGATATGAGCATCCATAAGACATATCAGCAAAAATGCGTGGACATAGCGGACCGGTTCGGATGAATTTTTGATATCATCGGTAAGCTTTTGCAATAAACCGACAGCCTCGTCGAGACTGCTTTGAATGGCAGCCTCAAATGCTTCCGCTGTTTCTTTCGGAAGAAGCTGATCATCCTCTACGGAATCATATGCCATTATATGAATCGGCGAATCATCCATAACAAGCAGAAGCTCAGCCATTATATTCATATATTTTTTCTGTAATTCGATATTACTCATGTGTATATAACCTCAACGGACGCCATGCAATCGATGAACGGCTCTTCGAGCCTTCATTTACATCATGTAGTTAATTAAGCTTATCTCCTCCAGATAATTGTCGGTGTGATTCTTGGTTTTGTTGTAAGCAACAAGCATAACGGGCATAATGCTCTTTCTGATTTCTTCTTCATCCGCCCAAAGCTCATTTATCATTTTTCTAAAATCCGACAGTTCTTCCGAGGTGTATTCGGATATTGCTTCATTCATATGCTTACAGCTTTCATAGGATTTAAAATAGCTTCCCGCCTTCCCGCCGGTCTCCTCAGATCCACCGTATGCATCGGACAGCTTTACGGCTGCCTCATATAATCGTTTTTTTTCATCAGTCAAGCTCATAATGTACCTCCGATCCGTCATCCGAAAAAGCAGGCTGTTCTTCCTTCTTTAATACATATCTTCCCAAAACCAGAACGTCCATCTCGGTTCTCATGAAGCATCTGTATGCATCAACGTAAGTACAGACTATCGGTTCTCCCCTGACATTAAAGGATGTATTGATAAGCACCGGACAGCCGGTCAGCTTCTCAAAGCTTTTTAAAAGCTTATAAGTAAGAGGATTCCGGGCTTCATCTACAGTCTGAAGCCTGGCGGAATAATCCACATGAGTAACCGCGGGTATATCGGACCTTTTTTCATTTACTATGAGCAGCATGTCTTCGCTGCCAGATTTCAAGGTCCCGCATCTTCTTTCCTGCTTCACTCCGGCGACCATCAGCATATACGGACTTTCCGAATCGATCTCAAAATAATCGCTCACTCTTTCACGCAGCACCATTGGAGCAAAGGGACGAAATGACTCCCTGTGCTTTATCTTGAGATTCATTTTCGACTGCATATCTTCTTTTCGCGGGTCACCTAAGATACTCCTTCCTCCGAGTGCTCTCGGACCGTATTCCATGCGCCCCTGAAACCACCCGACAACCTTGCCCTCGGCAATGCAGCCTGCAACCGCATCGCAAAGAGCCTCCTCGGAATCATAATGATCTGCACTAATTATATTTTCATCCAAAAAGCCGGTAACAGTCTCTTCATCATAAGAAGGTCCGAGGAAGCTTCCCTGCTGACTGTCACATTTTTCAACCCTCCGCTTTACACCGAACTTTTCATAAAGCG
Organism: uncultured Lachnospiraceae bacterium; assembly: GCA_902772925.1. GTDB lineage: Bacteria > Bacillota > Clostridia > Lachnospirales > Lachnospiraceae > Eubacterium_Q. Next base: position 27,112 of record CACYCJ010000158.1, on the reverse strand, counting down.
TATATAATGCGCAGCCGAGAGCTCCGCCGGAATCATCGGCTGCCGGCTGTACCCAGATGCCGTCGAACTCATTTTCGGAAAGCACCTTTCCGTTTGCCACACAATTCAGCGCGACTCCGCCGGCCATGCAGAGACTGTTTTCTCCCGTTATTTCCTTTGCGTGTCTTGCCAAAAGCGAGATTATTTCTTCCGTTACCTTCTGACAGGATGCGGCTATATTCATCTCCCTTTTCGTTATCCTTGTTTCCATCCTTCGTGCAGGTCCTCCGAAAAGATCTGCAAACCTTTGGTTTGTCATGGACGAACCTTTATGGAAATCAAAATAATCGAGATTTAAGTGAAACGATCCGTCAGCCTTTATATCTATGATCTCATTTTTAATCAGTTCATAAAACTCCGGTTCGCCATAAGGAGCAAGCCCCATGAATTTATATTCTCCGGAATTTACCTTAAATCCGCAGAATGAGGAAAATGCGCTGTAAAACAGTCCGAGCGAATGCGGATAATCTATCTGCTCCATGATCTCGATCTTACCGCCCTCACCTTTTCCTATGGTCGTGGTGGCCCATTCGCCTACTCCGTCAATGGTAAGGATTGCCGCACTCTTAAAGGGTGACGGATAAAATGCAGATGCCGCATGAGACATATGATGCTCCACAGTGAGAAGCCTGTCCTCTTTCCCCAGGACTCCCATAATCTTCCTTAAGTTCCTGTCAACCGAAAGTCTGTTCATAACAACATCATCCAGCTTGGAATCGATAAGATATTCCGATTCGCTGCCCAGCATAATCACATTTTTTATATACCGGTCCAGTGTAAGAAGCGGTTTATCATAATATACGACCTCATCTATCTCCCGGGGACTCACCCCTGCCTCTTTGAGGCAATATTTTATAGCGTTTGCAGGCAGCCTGTTATCATGCTTCACCCTGGTGAATCTTTCCTCCTGGGCTGCCGCTATTATCCCGTTCTCATCTATAATGGCTGCCGCAGAATCATGATACAGCCCCGAAACACCAAGTATTATCATATTTTTCCTTTTCTCTCCATGCTCTTAATAATATATGGCATCATTTTTCTTGCTATCAGCCTGTTGGAATGCTCATACTGATGACACACATCATAGAACATTTCCATATCCTTTTTACCGGAGAAAATCCTTGAAAAGTCGACCAGCCATTCCCTTTCCCATTCGAGACCATCCAGTTCATCATAGAATCCGAAGACCTCCCCGTTAAGCAGGTCATGTCCGTATTCTGCCGCAAATGTCCTGTTAAACGGCTGCAGAAATCCCACAAAATCGATATCAAAGCCACTGCATACGGAGTGCATTATATGTTCACATTCCAGCCAATGCTCTGCAAGTGTCCCTTCGTACGGTACACCCATGGATATATCATCAAAGGGTGCAATCCATTTATCTCTGACCGAATCATCCTCACACATTAAAATGCTGCGCAAAAAGTCCAGCTGCGCATTTCTGCATGCAGGGTGATCCTTTGAAAATGTGAGCGTGGTCGCATTATTAAAGCCGCCATAGCTTATCACAAGATCGGGCTTAAGATGCAGTCCGTCTCTTATAAGCTTCATCCACTCATGGTCTGCCGTAAATGCCGAAACGCCGCCACCGTAAAGCACTATATCCGCGCCACGGTCCTTAAGCGTATCGTAAACAATTTCAGACCAGCTTTTTATGTTTCCGTATGTGGGGTCGCTGGTAGAGCCTCCCAGCGTAATGATACGAAACGTCCTGTCTGATGCTTCGTCCGGATTTCCGAAGGTCACAAAGCCGGGAACCCTCTCCCGCCTGTGAACCGTACCGAGATGAATGTCATATTCACGAAACTCTTTTGATGCTGCATGATAAAACACATCATCCAGCATCAGAAATTTTTCCTTTTCAATTCCAATATCAAGCAGATAACCTTCTATCCTTCGTATCCTGTTTCTGTCACATAGAAGACACACAAAAGCATCGGAAAGATCCTCATACATAAGTCTTTCGTATTCTGCGGAGCTGTCTTCCCACGAAGCGCCATGTTCTATATCGACCATAACGGTTCCCATATATTTTTCGGATGACTTTATGCACTTCTCAACATGCGCATAATCAGTCTGTCCGCTTCCGTCATAAAAAACATAAAACCTTTTTCCGAGGCTTTTTAAAAAGGTAATAATGCATTCATCATGCCATGCATTATATTCATCCTTTAAGGGTGAATCTTCCTTCGTTTTATTTGCATCAACCCAGCCGCGATATTTTTTCTGTTCATCCTCAATAAAAAAGCGGTAAAATTCTTTATTTAAATCCTCCGTTTTTCTGCTGATATCGATAATATGATCACGGGGAACGCCTTTATTTTTCATGACAACCCATCCGAAATCCGAGCAGACTGCCACATAATCCTTTTCTCCGAAAACAGTGCGCGCTTCATCTATGGAAAAGTACACTTCCCCGCATATCTTTTCCTTCGGCATTTCAACATTGTCATAAAAATAACCGCCGAGCAAAATGTCACTTTTCAGGCATTTTTCGATGATAACCTTCTCGACACCCGATGCGTAAATATACAGTTTTCCGGAAACATCATTCATATTTTTTTACGCCCTCCGTTACAAAACGATTGTACCAAATAATGCGCAAAAAAACAAAAAAAATGTGACAGAGGAACCGTCCCTGTCACATTTTCATTATTGTGACAGAGAGCCACTGTCACTTTCTTATGTCAACCTGTCGAGAAATTCTTCCGGAAGGAGCGGCTTCGCATAGTAGTAGCCCTGGAAGCTTTCCACATGGAAGTTTTTAAGGATTTCTTTCATTCCCTCTGTTTCGATTCCTTCCACACACACCTTTGCCCCGAAGACGGAAGCTATGTTTGCAAAATGCTTTATAAGCTCTCTTTCGGCATCATTTTCCTCAATCTTTTGTACAAAGCTGCGGTCAATCTTGATTATATCGAAGGGGAGCTCCTTTACGATATCAACGGATGAAAAGCCCGTACCGAAATCGTCCAGAGCTATCAGCACTCCTCTTGCTTTTAAGTTTGCTATCACATTTTTCAAAAGATCCAGATCCAGTAATCTGCATCTCTCGGTTACCTCAAGGCACAGATGATCCGCAGGATAATCCAGCTCATCCAGAATGCCGACCACCATATCGGCAAAATCCGACTTCTCAAGCTGCGCATATGAAAGATTAACATTCATGAGAAAGTCCGGAACCTTTTTTATAATCTTTTTGGCAGTCAGTACAGCTTCTCTTAATATCCATGCACCAAGCTGCGGGAAAAGAGGATCGGACTCCAGAAGCGGAATAAACCTATCGGGAGGAACAATGCCATAGGTATCATTTTTCCAGCGAAGCAATGCCTCAGAGCCTATCACCTGCTCGGTCTTCGCATCTACCACGGGCTGATACATCAGATAAAAGCCCCTGTAATCCTTCATAATGGAATTACGGATAACATGGATCTGCTCCAGTCTTTGGCGATTATCTTCATTCAGATCGTCATGGAATACAACCAGCTCACCGTGTCTTCTTGTTTTTGATTCCACATAAGTAAAGTTAAGACACGAATAAATAGTCTGCGCATCAATATCATAATGATCCAGCTTTACCAATCCGCAATTGATCTCAAGCATTATATTTTTATCATCAAGGAAAAACTCCCGTCTGAAATATCTCACAAATTCTTTATATCTATTTTGAATCAGAAGTATTTCAACATCATTGCTGATAATAGCAAATTTGGTTCCGTCAAGTCTGTAGATATGGCCTGTATTTCCGACTGTTTCATAAAGCTTTCTTGAAAAGCGCTGAAGAACACGGTTCCCGAAATGGTAACCGTACATTTCGTTTATTTCGGTGAATCTGCTGATTCCGAGCATAACTACGGTAACCTTGGAATTCCTTCTTATAGCGCCGTCAAGATCTTCAAAGAAACCATATTGATTTCTCAGCCCTGTCAATGAATCAATATGCCCCTGTTCGCTGTGATTATTGATAACACCCGCAAAATAATCCGGTTCTCCCGCATTATCTTTTATAACCGTTCCACGGCAGGTACATACATCATACTTTCCGTCGGTACGGGAAGCTCTGTACTGCATATCGTGTCCGCCGGCAATCCCGGAGAATACCTCATCTATTCCGATATGATATGCTTCACGGTCTTCCGGGTGAATGTGATTCTCCCATATATCCCCGGCACCGTACATGTATTCCGACGGAAGTCCGTACCTGTCCACTGCCGCCTTTGACCACCGCGAAAAATCAAACTTCATATCACAAAGATAAATATAGCTTTCCGAATTTACAACCTCAAACGCATTGTAAAGATTATCGAGAGCGCTTCGCCTTTCATCGGTGATCATGCTGAAGCTTGCTCTTTCCTTAAGCGCCCGGCTTTCATGAAGGAACTTTTCTTCCTTCAGTCTGCTTTTGTCCTCGTACATATTCTGATCGGCCCGTTCAAACACTTCTTCAAGTCTTTTGTCCGAATCCGGATCATACTCCGAAAAACCAAAGGCAACCACCGGGCCTTCTCCGATCACAATGTACTCCTCAACCTGTTTCTTCAGTTTAGAGATCAGATTGGCACTGTTTTTCAGATCCCTGTCCGTAAGTAAAACAGCAAATTCATCACCGCCAATACGGAAAACCGGACTATGTCTGAAAACCTCACATATGAGCCTGCAGGAGCTCCTTATATATTCGTCTCCCGCCTTATGACCTTCATTATCATTAATGATCTTAAGCTCATTTATGTCACATACGGCGATTCCGAAGGGATCGCACCTTCCGTGATCCATCCTGCTCTGGATATCTTCCACAACCTCGTCATAAGCCGTCTTATTTTTCGTACCCGTAAGAGCGTCGCGCCGCGCAAGCTCATTTGCTCTTGTAAGAGCTTTGATATGCTCCTCTTCTTTTTTTACATCAGCATCAATATTTTCGATACAAACGATAAAATGACTCCTGTCATATGACCACATAACCGTCATTCTTGTATACTTGGGATTCTCATTGTTTATCGCCATACGATACTCTTCCACAAGCTGCCTTCTGTTATCCAGCTGTGAAATGAAATTATCCCTGTCAAGAAACAGCTTCATCCTGTCCCTGTCATCCGAATATAAAACCTTATACGCATTTTCACGGGATGTGGAAAAGAAGTCCTCCCCTTCCTTGCTTATCTCAAGCTCACCATACAGCTTTTCGGAAGAAAATTCCATGTAATACGAGGTCTCTGAATCAATGTAATATATAAGGTCATAATGTGACGCGAGACTCTCGGCAATCTGTGAATAAATGACACTTCTTTCCTGAGTTTCCTTCTGTCTTTGCTTTGCCTGAACCTCAGAATCTATATTTTCAACACATACAACTATATGCTTTCTGTCTCTTGTGATTATCTCCGTATGCCTGATATTCTGTACAACACCATCAACAACCAGTCTGTATGCCAGAGAAAAAGAACTCCTGTCCTTAAGATTTTCGAGCATATTGTCCTTATAATGCAGTCGCATAACCTTTTCCTGATCCTCGGGATGGACATACATTTTAATACTTCTCCTGCTTTCGGCAAAGAAATCCTTTCCGGTAGCAGGCACATTAAGCTTTTTGTATTCGTCCGTTGATGAAAGATCAGTATAGGTACCTGTTTCGACATCAATGTAATAAAGCGTATCATACTGCTCTGCAAGGCTTGAAGTAACCTGATTATAAATATTCTTCTGCCTCTCAAGCTCCTTCGCATTCTCTCTTTGGTGGTACTCCTTATCAATATTCGTTACTCCGAGCACAAAATAGTCCTCATCCATGCCACGGATAAGTCGAAGCGAATGCCATGTCGGAACGCCGTCTATCATAAGACGGTATTCGATATTCTGCATCGTTCCCTTCTTCATCGCATTCATCAGTCTTTCCTTCTGAATGTCTTCAATGAAGATATGCTGATCCTCTTCATATACCACCTTCTTACAGTCACGGACGATATTCTTAAAGAAATCATCTCCGCCCTGCTCAAGCTGCAGAGAATGGAATTCGGCATTAACCGAATACCAGTAATATTCATTTGTAACGGCATTTACATAATAAATGCTTGAATAATCTACAAGAAGCGCTTCTGCTATCTTGAAAAAATTTTTTTCTTTCTCAGTCATCATCAAATACCCCGCTGCCTAATGAAGAATCAGCCACTTATCTCACCACATGCGTTTAGTTATCAAAACACACACCTTAATACTACCATAATGCACCTCCAAAAACAAGGAAGCATAACCTTCCATCTACAGTTTTATCACCACTATTTCGGGGTAGTCATTTATCCTTACGGGAAGAATGCTGTTTCCCAGCCCACGGCTCACTATCATTATCGAATCGCCTGCTTTATGAACCCCCTCGTAATACTCCGGAAAGAACTTAAAGTTCGGCGAAAGGAGTCCTCCTTTTCCGGGAATTATGATCTGACCGCCGTGTATATGACCGGCCAATATCAGATCTGCACCTGATTTTTCATACTGCCTGACGTAATCCGGATCATGAGCGAGAAGTATCTTCAGCCTGTCATCCCCCGATTCAAATCCGGAAACAAGGTTCATGGAGTTATCATACGTACCGATCATCTCTATTTTATCCGTAACAGCCCTTCCTCCGTCAATATACTGTACTCCCACTGCCTTTATCTTTTCGATAAATACATCCAGACGCTTCCCCTCAAGACTCACCTCATGGTTTCCTTTAATGTAATACACCGGAGCTATCTTTACCGCCCCTTCAAAGAAATCCTCCGCTAAAGCATAGACAGTGTGAGTGGAATCCACCACATCCCCGGTAACTACTATCATGTCCGGCTCACATTTTTTTATCTTATCTAAAAGAATACTCTGCTTAAAACCGAAAAACTGATTATGCAGGTCCGATATCTGGACTATCCTCATATCACGTCCGTCTCCGGCCTCATACTTTGTATAATCATACTCCGTTACGACTATATGATAATTCTGCCACAGACAGAGGATTATGGAGATGCAGAGAAGCACCGCAAATATCGGGACCGTTATACTGAATTTTTTCTTCCTTGTCTTGTGATGAAAAATCTTCATACCGAGCAGCGCCCCGAATGCTCCTCCAAGCACCGAAAAGAAAAGGAGGCTTGCTTCGGAAATCCGGTATTTTCCGTCCTCCGCCTTCTTTTTGTCAATTCCGTACAAGATAAATGCGGCAATATTCATGAATACTAAATATATTACAAGAATCATAAGTCTCCCTCAGCAGTTTCCCGTATATACATGATCAAGCTTTTCTCTTGCAACCTCCGCAAGTCTGTAAACCTTCTTTACATCTGTTGCATTTCTGTCAGTCATATGAAAACGCGGGAAGAATCTCGATATATGGTACGGTATCTTTCTGCCGACCACATTTCCGAACTCATCCTCCAGCCCCGCTATCCAGCTTGTAAGCCTTCTCATTTCTTCTTCCGAGTCATTTTCACCGGGAATAATGAGTGTCGTAAGCTCAACATGGCATTTCTTTACCGAGCGGCTGATAAAATCCATTACCATCTTCCTGTTGCCGCCGAGAAGCCTTTCGTAATAATCATCCGTAAAGCCCTTGATGTCGATATTCATCGCATCGATATAGGGGAGTACCTCCTCAAGTACTCCGATTTCCGCCGTCCCGTTGGTGACAAGCACATTTACCATACCCTTTTTCCTGATCAGCTTTGCGCAGTCACGGACATACTCGTAGCCTATAATCGGCTCATTATATGTAAATGCTACTCCGACATTTCCTCTTTTCTTACAGCTTTCGGCAAGATCACACAGCTCCTCGGGAGAAATGTACCGAAGCCCGTAAGCTTTAAGCTCTGTGTCCTCTGCAGAGGAAAGCGAAAGTGCTTCAGCAGACCAGGAAATATCCGAATTCTGACAGAACGGGCATCTTAAATTACAGCCGTAGCTTCCCACGGAAAGGATCATGCTTCCCGGGAGGAATCTTGCCAGCGGCTTCTTTTCTATCGGGTCCAGATTAAGCGCAGTCACTCTTCCGTAATTCAATGCTGTAACAATCCCGTCACGGCAGCCTCTCGCACCGCAAAAGCCTTTCCCGCCTTCACTTATATCACAATGTCTGAAACAGACCTGACAATTTGCCATTTCTTTCCTCCCTTCCATGCAGATGCCGCAGCTCACACCCCGGCACCCGAAATATACTAAATAACCCCGCCGTATTATTTGTGGCGTATCACCTCGAAGCGCTGAAGCGTGTAATCATCCGTCGGCCTTATACCACCCTTTCGCATTGCAATGGAAACCTGTGTATCAACATCATCCACGCCCTCCAGATCCGGAAGCAGAAGTCCTCTCCTGTTTCCGCAGGTGACGATAACGCCGTAACGCTTCACATTAAGCTCACTCTTATCGGCTATATCCTCCGCTTCACCGAGTATATCAACATTTATCTCCAGCCACTTCAGCTCATCCTCGGTGATCGGCTCGAATCTCGGATCCCTCGTGGATGCGCTTATGGCGTTGCTGACTATCTCCGTAGCGATACAGTCGGTTACCGGACCGATGGTCCCGATGCAGCCCCTCAGCTCGCCGTGCTTATGTATGGAAACAAATGCTCCTGCCCTTTTAGTAAACATTTCCTTCGGCATTTCCTTTAAAAGCTCATCCGGAATGTCACGAGGAACCTTTAGCATTTTTTCATCCCTGATATAGCTTTCGATGGTAGCCCTCGCAAGCTTTACATAGCTGTCGGATTTTTCGGCATCTTCCTTAATCCTGTTTGAAAGGACCTCGAGAAATCTTCTTTCCGGAGCATCATCATTTTCCGTCGGATAAAATGTGCATATGCCGTATCCGACTCCCGTCACATCCTGATGGGAAAGAACTGTCGGCTCAACAATTACGCCGTCGAGTGCTCCTGCCATTATCACAAATGATCTGTGACCGCATTCGGCTGCCTTATCACAGAACTCTTCACTGAAATCAAACATTTCTCCGAAGGCCGCACGACCCGCCGTATCCATTATACGCTCATCATATACGGGCCCCTCGGGTGCAAAGCCGTAAGGTCCGTAGCTCTGAAGCTTATGGGAAAGGTCACCCGACGCCACAAAAACCGCTCTTCTTCCGAGTCTTTGAACAGCCTCTTTAATATATATCCCGAGCTGATAATGCATTTCAAGTGGCAGACCCGAAAGTCCTATCCTGACAATATTCCCGCCTTTATAGTATTTGCGTATGAAGTAAAGCGGAACCATTGTTCCGTGATCCAGGGTCTTTCTCCTTTCACCCTCAATGCCCGCCGGAAAATCATTTTCAAATGCGATACCCATCAGAGTATTTACAAGCTCGTAATCGTAGGTTTCCTCAAAAGAAACACCGGGTGCACCGAAGTCGCCGAAGTCACCGACCGCCCTTTCTCCGGGAGATATATGAAAATAATCTGAATATAACGTGGTATGAGGATTCGTTATGATTATTGTATCCGGAGCTATATCCGCAATCTCCCGTCCCACTCTTTCGTAGCTGTTTATCGTCTCTTTAACCTTAAGCTCGCCTCCGCGTCCGACATCCGGCACTATAAGCGGCGGATGCGGCACCATAAATGCTGCTATAATACCCTTTTTATCATCCTTCATCCGAACGATCCACCTCCTCCTTCAAGCCGGAGCCCGGCATTTCTTCCCGATTGCCTCGTGACCGGCTATTAAGTAATAACACTTATTTCATAGTATAATTGCATTATCAATTCAATTCAAGTATACTATTCGTCGTAATTTTTGCATTTAACTTAAAATCCGTACAATCTCTCATACGATTTTTGTACATTAAGAAAGGATATCAATATGTCAAATCACATTGTTCTTGTTGATGACGATATACTCAATCTGAAGCTTGCGACCAGAATCCTTACCAGTAATGATCTCGAGGTTACGGCACTAAGCTCCGGAAAGGAGCTGCTCTCTTATCTTAAGGAAGAAACTCCGGATCTGATACTTCTCGATATAATGATGCCGGAAATGGACGGCTTCGAAACGCTGGATAACATCCATAAGCTTGAGGAGGAGCTTGATCTGGACGAGATACCGGTCATATTCCTGACCTCGGATGACGACGACCGTTCAGAAACCCTGGGCTTCGAAATGGGAGTTCTTGATTATATAAGAAAGCCCTTTGAGCCGACCGTTCTGATAAAAAGAATAAATAATGTCCTGAAAAGGCAGTCTCTTATCAACAGGTTCCAGGAGGAAGCTACCATCGACAGCCTCACGGGGCTTCTTAATAAAAATGCGACTAATAACAAACTGGAAATGCTCTGCCGCAGAAAGCCGGGCTATCTTATGATGATAGACCTCGACTCATTCAAGCTTGTCAATGACATTTACGGACACAGCTACGGCGACAAGATACTGATCAGCTTTGCCATCCTTATAAGAGGCTTCTTAGGTCCCGATGACATCGTGGGAAGAATGGGCGGCGATGAATTTACCGCATTTTCGTTTTATCTGAAAAGCAAGGATGATATAGCAAGGTTCGCAGAGGACCTGAACTCCGCTCTTCTGACGGATGCAAAGAGGATACTCGGAAATGATATGGATATACCTCTCGGTGCATCGATCGGTGTTGTTTATCTTGACGGTAACGGCGAGGATTATTATGAGGCGCTTAAGAAGGCGGACAAAGCTCTCTATAAGACCAAGGATAACGGAAAGCACGGTTATTCAATTTATGATAACGACACATTGGATGAGGAAAATGTAACAAACCTTAAAACTCTTTCCATGATACTTTCGGAGAGAAATGTTTCCTCTTCCGCTCTCAAGCTGAATATGTCCTCCTTTATCGGAGTATACAGATATGTGATGAGATACATCATCAGATATCACAGAAATGCCTGCAAGATGCTGATTACCATTGCTCCCGGGCGTGAATTAAGCGATGATGAATTTCATAACTACTGCGACCTTTTCGGGGAGCATATCGGAAACGCCTTAAGGCGAAGCGACCTTATGATGCAGGTAAGAAGCAATATGTACTTTCTCGTTCTGACCGATCTTAAGGAAGAGGCGGTGGATCAGGTAGCCGGAAATATCGTCAGAAGCTGGCGCAAGGACCATGAGGATGTTATAAACATAAGCTACGAAACCGAATTTATAGAATCCGAGCATCCGACTACAGGTGATAATGAAAAGCTCTGGGTTGCCATTGTCGACGATGACATGATGAATCTTAAGCTTGCTGAAAGGATTTTAAATAAGAGTGACATAACGGTCACCAAGCTTTCGTCAGGCGAAGAACTGCTGGAATTCGTAAAGAATAACCGTCCTGACCTGATCCTCCTGGATCTTAATATGCCGGGCATGGATGGCTTCGAGACCTTATCTCATCTTCGCGCAGAGGAAACCGAGATCGCAGATATCCCCGTTGTGTTCCTTACCTCCGAAAATGATATCAATGCCGAGAAAAAGGCGCTCAGCCTCGGTGCTAAGGACTTTATCAGAAAGCCCTTCATTCCCGAGATACTGACTCTTCGAGTTAAGCAGATTGCCGAGCTGCTTAAGCTTCAGAAGCATCTTTCCGAAGAGGTTGAAAGAAAAACAAAGGAAAATGAGCAGCTGTTCCTCCATGTCGTAAGCTCACTTGCGGGGGCAATCGACGCTAAGGATACATATACAAACGGTCACTCGAGCAGGGTTGCCGAGTATTCCAAAGAGATTGCCAGAAGATACGGCTACAACATGAAGGAGCAAAGTGATATTTATATCATCGGCCTTCTTCATGATGTCGGTAAGATCGGAGTTCCGGATTCCGTCATCAATAAGCCCGGAAAGCTTACGGATGAGGAATTTGAATATATAAAGAAGCATCCGATAATCGGCTCACAGATCCTTAAGAATATAAAGGAAATGCCTAAGCTTTCCATCGGTGCGAGATGGCACCATGAAAAATACGACGGCTCGGGTTACCCCGACGGTCTTGCCGGTGAGGAAATTCCGGAGGAAGCAAGGATCATTGCCGTAGCAGATGCATATGATGCAATGTCAAGTAAAAGAAGCTATCGAAATATCATGCCTCAGAAAAGGATAAGAGATGAAATCCAAAACGGCATAGGGACACAGTTCGACCCCCGTTTTGCCGAGATAATGCTTAGCATGATAGATGAAGATACGGAATATACAATGAGAGAAGGCGGCAGGGATTAACGCTATCAAACACATTTCAGGTTTGTGTTCGATATGTCTCGGTCAATTTATACTGAGTTGTTCATTAAGTCCGAAGGGGTATAGCTTTTTTTTTCAACTTGTAGTACAGTCTGCATCGTAAGCGGAATACAGGTAAAAAAAGAAAGGTGTTAAAAGGAGAAAGAAATGGATAACGCATTAAAGTTCAAAACTATTGTTGCCGAATACGCAAATGTTGCAGTTGAGGATATCACGGACGATATGAAGCTTCGTGACGATCTCGGACTCAGTTCACTTGATTTTATGACTTTTCTCGGACAGGTTGAGGATGAATTTGATATAGAGCTTGATCTGGATGAAGCAGTAAAGGTACAGACTATCGGCGAAGCTCTCGAGATGGTAAAAGAGCTTGAGGAGGCATCATAGTATGAACACGATTCGCGAAATATGGGATAATTCAGCAGCTGCGTATGCAGAGCTTACTGCAGTAAAATGGCTTGAGAAAAAAGAAGTCAAGGGTCGCAGCTACAGCGAATTGAATAATGATATAGTATCCATCAGAAAAGGTCTTAAGTTGGAAGGCTTCGACGGAGATCACATTTCTCTGATAGGTGTTGCGTCGGTAAGCTGGATCGGAGCATATCTGGGTATAACCACCGGAAATAATGTGGCCGTTCCCCTTGATGCGGGTCTTCCGGCCGAAGATCTTATAGCACTCCTTAATGACAGTGAAGCAGAGGGACTTTTCCTTGTTCCGAAGGCAAAGGCACTCATCGATGCGGTCAAGGCAATGTGCCCCAAGATCCGTAAGATATGGCTTCTTTCGGAGGAGCCGGCTGAAGGCTTTGAAACCTTATACGATCTAAAAGCCAAGACTGACGGCACCGAGGATGTGGCAGGCCGCGCCGAGGATGATATCGCAACTCTTATTTACACCTCCGGAACGACCGGAAAGAGCAAGGGAGTAATGCTCACCCAATATAACCTTGCACAGAATGTGGAAGCGGTTCCGTTTTCAAAAGGTCCCGGCTGCAGGCTGCTCAGCGTACTTCCGGTGCATCACGCATTTTGCCTTGTTATGGATTGGCTTAAGGGCTTCTCGCTCGGAGCAGAGCTTTGCATCAACGATTCATTTATGCATATGATCAGGAACATGGGAATTTTCAAGCCGGATGTTATGCTGATGGTTCCTCTTATGATCGAGACGATCTACAAAAGACTTGCCGCAGTTGATCCGACACTTCCCAAGGCAGCAGTCGCCGCAAATGTATTCGGTGAGAATCTGAAGATCATCTTCACCGGTGGCGCGCATCTTGATCCTTTTTATATCGACGAGCTCGAGGAATACGGAATACAGGTGCTTGAGGGCTACGGAATGTCTGAATGCTCTCCCGTAATCAGTTCCAATACTCCCGATTGCCATAAGAAGGGTTCTATCGGAAAGCCGCTTAAAAATGTTGAGATCCGTTTTGAAGACGGCGAGATACAGGTTAAGGGAAGCAGCGTGATGAAGGGCTATTACAGAATGCCCGAGGAAACAGCCGAAACGCTCGAAGGCGGATGGCTTCATACCGGAGATAAGGGCTATATAGATGAGGACGGATTCCTTTTCATTAACGGACGAGTAAAGAATCTTATCATTCTTTCCAACGGCGAAAACATTTCTCCCGAAGAGATTGAAAATAAACTCGGTATAAATCCGGTAGTCGGAGAGGTTGTTATCACCGGTGAAAACAATGGTCTTACCGCAAGGATCTATCCCGATCAGGATGTCATAAAGGCAAAGGGAATGGATGATGAAGCCGTAAAGGCTGCCCTTAATGATCTGATTAAAGAGTACAACAAAAAGCAGCCCACATATCGCCAGATAGTATCTCTTGTGATCAGACAAAATCCCTTCCACAGAAATGCGACAAGAAAGATAATAAGAGCAGATGCCGCAATCGACGTGTAAATCTATTACAAAAATGCAAAAAACAAATTGATGTAACCGAAATAAAAATGACCGCCGGACGGACGGTCATTTTTATTTTGATATCATTTCCCCGATAAATGGGGGAGCACTCCGGACATAAAAATACCGGACAGAATATCGGCTACTTCCTCGGCAGGGGTTTCAAAGCTTTCCGCTGTCCATTTATGAAGGACGCCGAGCGTGCTTCCGATCGCGCCTGCTATATAATACGTAAACACATTTTTATCGTGCACGGTAACGATCCTGTTGGAATTTGATGTAATCTCGGAAACATACTTATGGAACATTGTGATGGCCTTCTCAAAAAAAGCATCGCCTCTCGGAGTCTGCACAAGATTTGAGACAAAGGGATTTTTTCTGGTGTAATCACAGACTGCCAGAAAATACGAATGGCACATATCAAGATCATTCTTCGGGCGGAAGCTTTCCATCATTTTGAAGATATCATTTATGGTCTTATCCTCTGCCGCAGTCACAAGATCCGGAATATTCTCATAATGATTATAAAATGTGCTTCTAACGATCCCCGCCTTTTTTATCACATCGGAAACCGTTACCTTCTCCAGATCCTTCTCCCTGAGAAGAAGAAAAAACGCGTCAAAGATTGCATCCTCAACAGTGCTGTATCTTTCATCGAATTGATTCATACTTACCACCCGCCCGATAAAATATTTTTCTCATTAATCATTATTACCGAAGAATTCCGTAAGCTTTCTTTTGTAAAGCTTCGGATCTGCATAGGATGAACAAAGGTGTCTTGCACCCGGCACTATCACAAGCTCCTTCGGTGCTCTGCATATTTGATAGTTTTTCTCCGAATTGCCCGGGATTACATATGTATCCTTATCGCCGTGGAAAAACAGTATCGGCAGCTTATTTTTCTTCAATGCCTCTGTCGTATCTGCATCTTTCATACGGAAGAAAGCAAACCTTCTGCAGAGTATATCCACTCTGAAAAGCAAAAAGCCGATAAAATGCAAATGAAACCAGCCGCCTGCCATATCTCTCAGCTGCTGCTTCATGGAATGAAAGCCGCAGTCGCTTATGACCCCTTTTACCTCTGATGGCAGCCTGTTACCAGCTGCCAGGATAACGGTCGTTGCACCCATAGACTGACCATACAGATATACAGGCTTTCTGTCGGGATTACGCTTTTTCAGATACTTCAACCAGGAAAGAATATCATACTGCTCTTTGGCGCCGAAGGTTATATACTCCCCTTCGCTCTCGCCGCAGCACCTCTGGTCAATAAATAAGAGACTGCAGCATTTTTCATGCAAAAATTCCGCCATATGAGCTATACTGCCGAAGCTCGAGCCCCGGTATCCGTGAGCAAGGATCACAAGCCTTTCCGGCTTCTTTGCCGGAAAATACTTTGCATGAAGCTTTAATCCGTCGTAACTTGTGATATAGACATCCTCCATATCCTGCTCTTCGCACCATTTTTTTACAGCATTATACTCTTCTTCATAACCGTAGCTCGGATGATTTACCTTTGTATGATTCAGTCTGAACCATTTATTCTGCGATTTTTTTTCCTTCTTATCACCTGCATATACCGTTAATCGGAAAAAAGGATAACTTAGAGAAAAAACACTTCCGACAAGAGCTATCGCTCTGACAAATAAATTTTTATTTTTCACATTTACCTCTGATACGGACCTCTCGTCATCTTCAAACTATATCATTTTTTTCTTTTTGATAAATACGATAACACCGGCACCGGCCAGTCCTATAAGTGCAATTATCAGATAAAGCACGGGATGTCCCATATCCGAGGTCTTTGCACCGGGCTTATTCGGCTTACTTGGATCATCCGGCTTTTTAGGATCATCACCTCCGGCTGAAGTAACCGAAAGTGTTCCGAGTTTTTCCGTTATCGCATAATTGCTTTCCGAAGCAGTACCGTTCCAATGTATCTCGTAGGTATTAACGCTATGTCCCACTTCGGTCTGACTTCCGGTCACCGCAAGCTCTGCTGTTTCCGAATTTACAAGTCCTGACAGACTTCCATTTGCCTTAAGAGGCGTCCCGTCATACTGCTTTGAAGCAGATTCGGTCTGAACCGTAAGAGGCGCTTTCGAAATGCTGACCTGCACTCCGACCGTTGCCGTACCCTTGGCATAATCGGGATTCTCAGCCTTAATCATCACATTTACAGGCTCATCCGTTGCGTCCTTGTAAACAGGTGCATCCTTGCTCCATGTCTTTCCGCCGTCCGTACTGTAGGATAACGTAGAGCCATCAAGGAATGCGACTGCCGAAATACCATGCGAAAGTCCGTCATATACTCCGGTATAGCCTTCTGCATCGACGCCGTTTTGTCCGTCTGATGAAGGTGTAATATACAGCTTTCCGATATCCTCATCAGCTATACTGTAATTGTATTCCTTAGCGGTTCCGTCCCAGATTATCACATAAGTGTTCGGCACCGATCCCGCATCCGTAATGGTACCCGTAGTCTGAAGAGTAGCTGTCTCATTATTTACAAGCCCGTAAATCTCTCCGCCTGCAGTAAGGGGCGTTCCGTCGTATTCCTTAATCTTCTCATCGGTATCAACCTTTAACGGAGCAGGCTTAATATCATAGCTTACACTTGTCGTTCCGCTGTAAGCACCTATTCCGTTTACGGTTACATTGACCGTTCCCGCATCTACGATGTCATCACTGTAAACAAGTTCGTAATCTACACCTTCGGTCATTTCTTCCTTTAGCATATTTATAAGGCTTACCTGCTGCCTTTGCTCGTTTCCGTCATATGTAACATCCGTGGGCTTCGAAACAAAGCATCGTGCAACATCATTAGTTGCTACATAAAGGCTTCCCAGCTGCTCCTCAGCAACCTCATAGCTTGCTTCATAGTTTGCATCGGCATATGTAATCTCGTATGTATTATCGCTTCTACCTACTTCGGTCTGACTTCCTGTCACAACAAGCTTAACGTTTCCTTTGTCGGAATCAACAATTCCGTCAACGCTTCCGCCGGCAGTAAGAGGTGTTCCGTCGTAGATTTTCTTGTCGCTCTCTGTCTGAACACTAAGCGAACGGGGATTTATCATGTAGCTTTCATATCTTGTTCCGGTATAGTTTCCTTTTCCGTCTATCCTAACATCAACCTCACCGGCAAATACGAGAGAAGCTCCCGAATATCTTACCGTAAAATCCCTGCCCGGTACAAGCGTATAATTATTATCTATAAATCTGTCTACGATATCTACATCCTGCTTTTGCTCCGCTGCGTTATAAACCGTATCATCTACATTTGTCACAATCCTGTATGGATTGCTTATGTCGGCCGGAGTTATAGTGAGGTTTCCCGATACATATACAAGCTCATAATTATTCGATTCGGCTGCGCTCAGCTTGAGTGCATTTATATATGTTCCCGCATCAATTTTCGGGAAATCCTTTCCTCCGGTAACCGTCTTATCAAGCGTTACCACAGGTTCCTTTGTCAATGCGTCATCGATGGTATCCCAAGGCGTAAGCCCGTCACATGAAAGCATCTCCTGATTGCTTGCGATATCCCACTTAAGCTTAGGAGCAGCTTCTCCGTAAAATGCATCCGTATCAAGTGCCTGAAGTGCAAGCTTTGCTTTATTTACGGTCACTGCATTGGTCTGTGTATCAAAGACAACATCATAATCTCTCGAATAGAAAAGCTTCGTGGCTTTACCGTCTACCGTTGCATCAACGGGCACACGGCGGATTCCTACCTGTGCGGGGGTATCCGATGCTGAAATATGCTCAAGCAGGGGAACTGCTTCAAGCGTGCCGTAACCATGTGTAAAGTTCTCGGGTGTATCACCGTTCACAAGTCCCGAGTATGCTATATCATAACCTAATGTACCGATCTTTCCGTAAGTTACACTTGTAACGGGAGTAGCATTCTCACCGGCACCGAGAGGCGCAAAGTTCGCATTGTTTTGTACAAATGCATACGATGATACCGTAAGCTTGGCAGGTTTCACCTCAACATCGATATACTTCACAGCTGTTTCATATGCTTCCATATCGTCGTCAAGTTCAATCATGACTCTCGCTTTTCCGGCATGATTAGCGGTAATCACCGCCGAATTATTGCCATAGCCCTGCGATACAGGTGTTATACTGATCGTAGGCTCGACAGTTTTTCCTATCCTTTCACTGAGCTGATCTGCAGTATCGGAGATTATGGAATATTTGAATTTATCCATAGAGCCTTCCGGAACTGCTGCAACGCTTAAGGTGTAAGGACTATCTCCGTATGTCAGCGTAACATTATCGGCATTTACGGCCCTTATTGCTTTATCCTTATTATAGGTACGCTCACAGTCGAAGGGATCATAGTAATTATTGCTTCCGAGATCAGCCGAAGCTTTTACTTTGTATGTACCCTCTGCAACCTGAGAACAGTCAAGGCGTGCCACTATCATGTCGCCGGAGCTTTCAAAGGGGACCTGCTTTTCCGAGTAACCACTGATGACTCCTCCGTACTGATCATACACAGTAACCTTAGCCGATACTCCTTCGGGAAGCTGACTAAGCTTATATACACCCTGCAGCTCGATCAGTATAGTGGCACCGGCACCGTCCTGTGAAGCATACTGAGTAAGCTCTGTCTGACCCTTAAATACCGTATAATCCTCCGGTTTGGAGGTTGCGGTATCATATTCCTCGGTCTCCGCTACCGTAGCGGTAACCTTGTAGGAGCCCGTATCTATGGGTGCGCCGTCAAGCAGCTTACCGTCAAGGGTATACCACTGATATGTAACAGCCCCTTTACTGTCAGTTGAAACAGAAGGAGCCTCCGCCGGTTCACCGTCATAATACTGCCAGTTTTTTCCGACTATCTTAATCTCAGGAAGAGGCTTAAGAACATTGCCCTTAAATGTGCCCTTGCTTCCCCAGTAAACTTCGGAATCCGAAGTATAAGGAGAAGTCGCATTCACGGTATATGAGCCTGCTGCTCCGGTATTAAGCGCGATGACCGCACCCGGGGAAACATTCTTTGTTCCTGTGTCGCGTCTGTTTGCCGATCCTTCTACACTAAAGGTCCATTCGGCTCCATCCCATCCCGATGCATCGTCAAGCTTAAGTTCAAAATCATTTCCTTTTCTAACAACACCCGGATCGAAAAAGGAAATCTCCTGATTTTCCATTTTAAGGACACCGGTATGCGCATCATTTGTGTAGCCTATATAATGGCGCGTATCATTATTCACCGTAATATCCGCAATCTGGCTCTTATCGGTCTCACTTCCTCCCTTCGGAAGATACAGATACAGCTTTCTGTTACTGTCGGTATAAATGTGATCTGTCTTATAGCCTGTTTTTCCGGGCTTTACAGTTACCTTCGTAAGGGGACTGTCGGCGAGCTTAAGTGTTGTACGGTACAGATTTGTGCTCTTATCCTTCTTTGTTGCGTGAGGGATCACACCCGTAATGCTGCCGCCTTCCACTATCGCCTGCTTTTCGAAATCGCCGTATTTTTCCGCGATCACGGTTCCGTCTTCGATAAAAAGATTGCCGCTTTTTCTGTGAAAATGATCATCTGCCTTGGAGTAATCACCGCCGGTACCTATATCGTCCGCCTGATCATTTTCATTATAATGCCATCCGGCCTGAGCTACTACATATCCGCCCTCTATGGACATGCTCCATACATTTGCTTCCGCAGAAGCACCGCCGATACCACAGCCCGCGCCTATATAGAAGTCCCCGTGTGCTGCTGCAGAACCTGCAATAGTGGAATCTCCACCCTTTGCAAAAACCGCTCCGCTTGATATAAGGATGCTGTCCGAATCAGCTGAGTTTTTCACAAGGGCTCCGCCGGATACCCAGTCGTTTCCGCCGCTTCCGATTCCCGCTGCGCCCTTACCTCCGACCGCATGCACATAATAATTGGATTTTCCGGGGCTACTTATCGTTCCGTTGGGTGTTGTTGCATCCTCAGTGAGACGGATCTCTATAAATGAAGCTCCGCCGCAGTTTCCGCCGCCGATTCCGGCACCGCCACCGTGAACGCCGTTTTCATTCTCATATAATTCCGAAGCGCCTCCGTAAGCGTCAATCCTGCATTTTCCGCTGATAAGTATAGGAGGATTATCTCCGCCGTAGCCGGTAAAGTTTGCCGTCTCCGCACCGCCGCCGATTCCGGCTGCTATCCTTCCGCCTTTCGCTTCGATGTTTGAATCGATAATGGTTATATTTCTTTCACCCTTATAGCTTCCGCTCTTATAACGGGAGGTGTAGCCGAGTCCTATTCCGGCACCGCCCCATCCGCCGTTAGCTTTTATGCTTTTAACATTTTTTATGTATATCTCGATCAGATCGTCGCCCGAAGAACCGTTGAAGCCTGCTCCGCCTCCGGTACCGATACCTGTACAATACTCACCGCCGTAAGCCTCGACGCTGTTTATATCCTCGAGCCAGATATGATCCACCCAGCCGCTCTTAAATACACCTGTTGCGCAGCCGCTGCCGATTCCCGAACCTCTGTAGCTGTATGCATAAACGGAATCGCAGTTGTGAATGTTGATCTTGCTTATACCTGAAGCGCTTCCCGATCCGATTCCCGCTCCGCCGCCGTAATCAATGGGATCGATATTATAATCCATATAGCCGTCATTGATAATAGTAGGAGGCATATCCTTAAATCTCGCACATCCGCTCCATGCCTCAACGGTACTGTTTGATATATCAATGGTTCCGACATCTCCTATATCGTATTTATTAAAATTAAGGAGAGAGAAATTCTGACCGCCTGCTCCGCCTCCGCCGATTCCGGCACCGCTGCCGTAACCGTGAGCATATATCTTACTGTTCGTAATGGTAATGTCATCGATAGAGCCGAACTGTCCGGAGCCGATACCTGCAGCACCGTGATCAAGAGGACCGGCAAGCGGTGTGATCTGACTTTCAAAATGTCCGGGGTTCTCTTCATCCCACTCTGCATGAATATCACTGTTATCGATCGTTATATAATCCATCGAATTCATTCCGCGGTAATTACGGTCCATAGTAGAACCGCCGATACCGCCGCCTGTGAATTTAGTATCATAGATTTCTATTTTGTTTACCGTTCCGCCGTAGCCTGCTCCGATAGTGGGAGTAACCTTTCTTTTACTTGATGAGCTTATCTCGCAGTTTCTGATGACGATCTTATCTATTGTTCCGCCGGGGGTCACATGGAAGCCACCGCCTCCGATATCTGCTCCCTGCTCATCCGCACGGGTTGAAAGAACAGCATTTTCTATGGTAATGTTTCCGCAGGTTGCCTTGGCTCCGCCGATAGCAGCTCCTTCATTATCATAGCCGTTTCCGGGCTCCGTTCCGTAGCTTGCGATTGCTGTTATTTTAAGTCCGCGGGCACTACTTGATGAAACCGCTCCTCTTGTAACCGTACTTCCGTCAGTATCTCCTCTTATAACAAGTGCATCCTCAACGGTACTGTCATTTCCTCCGCCGATTCCGGCTGCTGACCTTCCGCCGTAGGCCTCAATGGTTCCGGTTCCCGTAATGGTGATCTTATCGATATTATCTCCGGCTCCGATCGCCGAACCGTTTTCACCACCGTAGGCTACTATTTTTCCGCCTCTTAAGTTAATGCTTATTTCCTTTCCATCTTCATCACCTGCGCCTATTCCGGCCGCATTTCTTCCGCCGGTTGCTTTGATGTAAAGGTCCTCTCCCGATGTCTGATCTATAAACACACGGACATTATCATGCCCGTCTCCGCCGCCGATTCCGGCACCGTCGCTTCCGCCTTTTGCTTCAATATTTCCGCTGTAGATTATTATTCTCGAGCTGCCCTCAAAGCTTCCGCCTTCGCCGCCGCCGATACCTGCCGCCTGGGCGCTGCCCGTAGCCTTTATCGTCGCATTTGAAATGGATATCGTTCCTTCTAAGCTTCCGCCTTCACTACAACCTATACCGGCACCGCCTTCGTAATCGCCCGAAGGATCGTCGCCGCCGACAGCCGTAATATTTCCGCCGGTAATGTTAATATCCACAAGATTGCCGCCTTGTCCGCTGCCTACATTATCTCCGGCACCGATACCTGCCGCGTACTGTCCGCCCTCGGCATAGATATCGCCTCCGGTTATGGTAATTTTTTTAGCCTTTCCGTCACGACCCGATCCGATTCCGGCCGCACAGTGACCGCCGTAGGCCCTGATGGTACCTCCGGCTATTATAATGGAGCCTGTATCGTCATTATATCTTGTTCCGATTCCGGCACCGCCGTATTTACCGCCGCCGCCATATACCTCGAGTGAACCCGATGTCGAACCGTCACCGTTCTCCGATGTCACCTTGACAGTCGAACCGTCACTAACATGAATGCCGGCCATACCGTCATTTGATCCGACTTGCTTATCCTCGCCGGCCTTAATGTAGTTATTACCTCTCAGCTTGATTATTACATAATTTCCGCTCTCAATGGTAATAAAAGACTTATCCGGGCTTTTACCCTCCTGGCTTCTGTTTACATTATCCAGAATGATAACGATAGGATTTCCTTCACTACTCTTATTGGATTTTACGGTAAAGTAATTACCGTCCTTTTTCAGAGATCCCTGACCATGTATGATATAAGTCGTACCGGGATCATCAAAGGTTTTCTTATCCGTATCCTTGTATTCCTTTGTACCTTTGTTCGGTTCCGGCTCAGTCCGGTTCCTGCCTGCAGCATAAACAGATAAAGCTGTCGAGAAAACGACAGCCAAAACAAAGGCAATTAGTATAATGCCTATATGACATCTGATTTTTTCAAATAACTTTCCCACTTTTAAACCGCCTTAAATTAACCTATAAAAAACTATAATATTGAAAACTTACCCGACACATTATTTCCAGGCTTCACTCTCTTTGAAGAGTTCCAAAAGCCTGCCGTCAACACTTCCTTCTTCGACCATTTTGTCCATTATCATAAATGCTTTCTCGGGCGATATTTCATCCTTGTACGGCCGGTCCTTAGATGTGATTGCCTCGAATATATCAAGAATGGTTATAAGCCGCACCTCCGTGCATATCTGATCTGCCTCAAGTCCCTGCGGATAGCCTTTTCCGTTCAAAAGCTCATGATGCTGACCGGCCCATACGGGCACGGTTTTTAATTCATCCGGAAATGCAATCTGTGAAAGTATATCCGCGGTCACGACCACATGATTTTGCATCTGTTTTCGCTCCTCATCGGTCAGAGTACCCTTCTCAACCGACAGCATTTCTATCTCCGCTTCGGTAAGAAGAGGCTGCATAGATCCGTTTTCATCCCGGTACCTTGTCTCTCCCAGAGTCTTTATCTTTTCTGCCTTTTCGCCAGGACAGTATCCGGCTTTATTCATCTCTTCGACCAGCTTCAAAAGCTCTTTTCTGAAGCTTATGCCCTCTTCATATTCTTCCTCGGAAAGCCTGCCTTCCAAAAGATCGATACGCCTCAGCAAATTAACCTTCAGAAATCGTTCCTTTATCTTTTCCAGATTATAAGAAAGCCGTGTAGGCTTATCCATTACACGGCGTGGAACCGACAGCTTTCCTATGTCATGAAGTGCAATGCTCATAAGAAATGCATTTTTCTTTGTTTCATCAAAGCTCATAGGATTTTCTGTCTTATCCAGCCAGTCTAAAAATGCTTCCGCCATCATGACCATATTGTTTGTATGATGCACATTATAGGGCGATCTTGCATCGACTGCGGTAACAAACGCACGCACCATAGACGACATCATTTCCGCTATCTGCTCGGCATGCTTTATCTTAAGCTCCGTTATTTCCGTAATGTCGGAAATTGTAATTATAACGCCTTTATCACCGTCACCGCTCACCGTAAGGGCGGTCACCATGTGAATCATTCTGCGACCTTCATTACTGTGATATGGGATAAGGCTGTCATGCTTTACTTCCGGATCGTAAATCGCATCCAAAACCGCTTGAAAGAAAGGATCATTTTCCGTATCAGCAAGGAATACGGCCGCAAACTTAAGGCCGAGCATTTCTTCCTTCGGTTTTGCAAGAATCCTTTCCGCAGCCGGATTGACCATGTGAATTATGCCCTTTCCGTCGAAAAGCATCACACCTTCATCCATATCGCGGATGATATATTTTATCATCGCATCGGAATTACGTTCTTCCATAATCAGCTCCTGTTTTAAGTGACCGGATCATATCTGTCACAAATCCGGGTTTACTCTACGTCAAATATCTGTGTAAAGTTGGTTACTTCGAATATCTCGTAAACCTCTTCGGATGTATTGGTGATCTTAATGCGCTCTTCCTTTTTCTTTGCAACGAAAAGCAGTGCGCGAAGTCCGGCGCTTGAAATGTATTCGAGATTTTTTATATCAATAGTAAGTCCGGGAGCGTCTTTCTCTTCGAGAATCGCAAGTATGGCTTTCTTGAAATCCTCAGCATTATTTGCATCAATTCTTCCTGACGCTCCGATAACTACAGTCTGATCATCTACTGAGATCAATTCAACATTCATTATATTAATCCTCCAAAATAATTTTAAAATATGCTTCGTTCATATTCATCAACTCTTCATAATACACATTCCTTAAGTAAGGCGCAAGAGCCTTATGAGAATATCCGCCATATTCCTATTTCGAAAGCTCCAGCAGTTTTTCTCTTTCGGAATTGATCTTAGCAACCAGGTCGCTGTAGTCGGTATCGGTTCTCTTTCTGAGAAGCTCAGTCGCTTCCACTACAGGAGTAAGTATGGGTGTAAGTGCAAGATTTGCAAAAACTCCCTTAAGACTGTGCGCAGCCTCAAACGCTTTATCAAGGTCATTCTCAGAAATAGCCGCATTAAGCTTGTTAAAGGGTTCGGCATCATTCACCGACATTTGCACAAGCTTAATATAAAATGCCTCATTATTCATACATCTCCCGAGACCGCTGTCCACATCCGCACCGTATTCACGAAGTTTATTAATATCCAACATACGCATTCTTCTCCTTTTTACAAAATTCCGAAACCATTTTCATCTTACCGCTTTCATCCAGAAGGGCCACTATATATCCTGTATCCGTTGCCTTAACGATCGGATAGATCTTATCTCCCAGCTTGGACTGCATTTTGTATTCAGCCCGGAATATATCCGTTCTGAAATCAGCCGGGAGCTGCATCGTGGCAAATGCAACATACTGAGCGTTATTTACATGACCGTTTGTGTCCAGATGCTCACCTGAAACGATGATGGACCTGGGGCGCCAGATTCCGTCCGGCGTAGTCCCTTCTGATACGGAAATCGTTCCGTTTGCCTTCAGATATTCGAAATCGATCTCCTTCAAAAATCCCGTTTCTATCTTACCCCTTAAAATGTTCGATCCTTCCGCTTCGGGAATCCCGAACTCGGAAAACCTCTTTTCGATCGGCACTGCCATACCGTAAGCCTGAAGCTCCTCATCCGGCACATTTTTATCGGGGCGTCCCTCGTCCACATTCACATAGGCCCACTCCGACATTGCATAAACAAGAGGCTCACCGCTTATATTTCTTATCAAAAAGCTTCTCTTTCCTACAAAATATTTGAAGCCCGATGCCCATGTAATAATCTCTATATCCTCACAATACTCGGGGCGTCTCAAAATGTGTATCTGCCAATTGGTCAGCATCCATGATGTGCGCCGGAGGCCCAGCCACTGAAGCCCCACTCCCGTATCCTCCGATTCAAATGTGCAGCAGTCCTGAAAATAGTTGATTATAGATACCAGGGACAGCTTCTTGTCCGATGCAAGCTCGCTGTACCTTACTCTTGAATTAAACTTGTACATTTTAAATCCTTCTTCGTTAGTATATGTTTAAGTTTTTATTTGTTTTCCGTACAGATTTCCCGTACAGGCACAAATACGCAAATATTATATCATTAAATGCATAAATCGTGGTATAATATTTTTCAGCAGACGAAGAAATATTGAAGAAATATTGAAGAAATATTGAAGAAACATTATTAGTGGGGAATTATAGCTATGGTCATTATTTCAATGCTTCTTGCAATGGTAATCTTCCTCTTTGTAATAGGCGGAATACTGGTATTCCTTGTCGGTCTTACACTCGGCATTATCTGGCTTGTAAAATGGAATAAAAACAAAAAAGAAAACATCAAAAAAAAGAGCACTGTCGTTCTCGGCATCCTGTCCCTTTTATTCATGGTTACCGGTCTTCTTACAGCCGTTGTGCCGACAGTATTTATCAAAGGAGCCGGAGCCGTAAAGGATACAATATATAACAGCGAGATCTCTCAGTTTGATGAGGATGAGATTGCTACAGTCGATCACTACATCAATCTTGATAAGGGCTTTGATTATAACGGGACACATTATGTGCAGTGTCCTGATGACATCAGGGTTCCCAAGGGAGAAAAAACCGAAGCAGGTGCTATCGTTTTTGAAAACAGAAAGCATTATCTCCTCTATAAGACACATTTTGACTACGGCGACAGCCCGCTATGTACTGAAAGCGGAGTCTACTGTCCCGAGGATGAAATCGATGCCTTTCTTGATTATTACAGGAACAATGCGCCGCTTTACGGAAAAGTCTCATATTATGACGAGAATATTCATTTTGACATAGACAGTGACAAGCTCGACAGCGGAAAGATTCGCGAGATACGGGATTATATAGAAAAAAACGGAAACAGTGATCGAAGTGACCTTGACGAGGAGTTTTCGGATGCCGATGATGCGCATATAGATTTTTACTCCACCGATGATGCAATTTGGATTTCAATGAGCTTCTACATCAAGGATGATGAAGTTATGGGCAGCTATAACAGACATTACGCTAAGCTTCCGAAGGAATACGAAGAATACATAAGAGATATAACAAAAAAGGAATGACGCGTGAGGTCATTCCTTTTTATATGATTTCATGAGTCTGTGAAAAAAAGTCTGTAAAAATATAATAGTTATGTATTATTAAGGTCTCCTAAGGTAAAATATAAATACTTTAAGGAGG